>DVIY01000034.1 GCA_018710915.1 Candidatus Gallacutalibacter pullistercoris | reverse complement strand
ATATGGGGCGTGACATCAAAATCCAGACTGTAAACCACCTTGCCATTATGGGCCGCCTTTTCTCCAAGAACCGGCTTGACTGTATGTTTTACACGCTTACCATCTTCGTACCGATAATATGACCGTTCCTTAACACTCCGAGTAACAATGTACTGCCATAGTCGCTTGAATTGTGTGTAGGACAGCGGCTCTCCGTCCCGATTGGCAACCACATAGTCTGAAGTGGATTTTTTCTTTGCCTCTTTCAAACATTCGGCTAAACAATCCGGGAGAGGGATATTTCTCTCCGCAGCCTTTGTCTTTAGCTCTGTCAGAATAACCGGCCTATCCAGATGGGTGGCAACCACTACCTGATATTTTTCACCCCACAGCTTTTTGGCCAGCTTCAGCCCGATCTCATGGGCAGTCTGTGGGTCAGCTTCTCCGGGGGCAAAGCTCTGATAGCCGTGATAGGCTACCGTGCCGTCCTCCTTGCCGAACCGCTTTTTGACAGCGATCATCTCGTCGCGGGCGGTAGAGGGGCTGCAATTCACCCCGGACACAAACCGCTGCATGATGGCGGTTCCTTCGTCATCGGCTGCGACTTTTTCCGTCTTTTGCTGTTGGACGGCGTATTCGATGACATCCGAGAGGCCCTGGGCGTCGCGCCCTTCCATATCAGTTTTTTCATAGACGGCGGGGTTCTCGGTCTTGTCCGGGTTCTCTACATAGATGACCACCTTTCCCAGCCAGCCGCCCACCCGCCAGATGGATGTTGTGGCCATAGCGTTACTCCATCGGTCTGGGCAGAATCACAGCTTTGGTGATGTCCTTGACAAGCTGATCGAACTTCCGCATTTCTTCATCATAGCGGCGCTCATCAATGACACCCAGCACATGAGCTTTCTGAGCGATCTGGTTGAGGTTGTTTCCCACACCGTGCAGCTCCCGCATGAAGTCAAAGTAGTCCGGGGGCGGTGCATCCTGGGGAACTACGCCGCTGATAAGGTGACGCAGATATGCCTCGCGGGAAAGCCTGCTCTTTTTCACGCGCTTGTTCAGGGCCTCGGCCTCCTTGCGGTTGAGGCGCACCTTGATTTCGATATTACGATTGCTCATCGTGATCCTCCTTCCTGATATGGTTGATCTGCACCAGGCACATGAGGGTGACGCCGCTCAGGCTGCCCAGCAGAAAACCGATGACAAAAAACAATCCTTCCATGAAAACCTCCATTCTGCAAAAGGGGTATTAGGGGGCGTTCCCCCTAACAAGCTGCCGTTTGTCCCCAAACGGCGATGCTTGCTGGTACATACACATTCCATTCCCCTGCGGGGAATCCTTCACGGCTAAAAAAGGATCTCACCGCTCGCCCCGGTCACGGCTCCGGTCTTTGGTGCGGAATGTCACATCTTTGAAGTGGTCGGCGTCCAGGATAACCTCGGTGTGGAAATTGGCTTTTGGTACGGGAAGGTGCAGCATATCTGCCGTCTGAATATCGGCTACCTGTTTGAATACGCTCATAAGTTCCGGTAAGTTGTAAAACTTTGCGAACCGGGTCTTGGCGCGGTAGCCGCTGCCTTCCGGCGACAGCTCGATGGCTGTGACGGTTTCTCCAAAGTTGGACGCCCAATCGTCGAAATGGATCAGGCCCATTTCCTGCAAGGTGCGGTACTGCAAGTACCGCTGGATGGTGTAAAGCTCCACCATAGAGTTTGAGATAGGGGTGCCGGTGGCAAAGATCACACCGCGCCCGCCGGTCAGCTCGTCCAGATACTGACACTTCATAAAGAGGTCAGAACTTTTCTGCGCCTCGGTCTGGGCGATGCCGCCCACATTCCGCATTTTCGTCATCAAAAAGAGGTTCTTAAAATAATGGCTCTCATCAATGAAGATGCGGTCAACACCCAATTCCTCAAATGTCACAACATCGTCTTTCCGGCTTTGGTCGTTGAGTTTCGCCAGTTTCGCCTCCAGAGATTTACGGGTGCGCTCCATCTGTTTGATGGTGTAGCGTTCCGCTTTTTGTGACTTGGCCTGTTCAATGCCGAACAGAATCTCCTCGATCTGCTGCTGGAGAATGGCCTGCTGGCGCTCGGCGCTCATGGGGATTTTTTCAAACTGCGAGTGGCCGATGATGATGGCGTCATAATCCCCGGTGGAGATACGGCTGCAAAACTTCTTCCGGTTCTGTTTCTCAAAGTCCTTCTTTGTGGCGACTAAGATATTGGCGCTGGGATAGAGCTGCAAAAATTCAGCCGCCCATTGCTCTGTGATGTGGTTGGGAACCACAATCAGCGACTTGGTACAAAGCCCCAGCCGCTTCATTTCCATTGCCGCCGCCACCATCTCATACGTTTTCCCGGCTCCCACTTCGTGGGCAAGCAAGGTGTTTCCACCGTACAAAATGTGCGCGATTGCATTGATTTGATGGGGCCGCAGGGAGATTTCCGGGTTCATCCCCTCAAAACGAATATGCCGTCCGTCATATTCACGGGGACGGATGCTGTTGAAGGTTTCGTTGTAGATGTGGCACAGGCGCTCTCTGCGGTCAATGTCTCGCCATATCCACTCCGAGAATTTCTGCTTGATGAGTTCCTGCCTGTCCTGGGCAATGGCGGTTTCCTTCTTGTTGAGGACAGCTTTTTTATTGCCGTTTTCATCCTCGATAGGACAGCTTTTTGGACTGTGCAAAGCCATTCTCGTCACAGGTGAGAACGTCGCGCTCAGATTCCTTTGCAGCGTCATAGCTGCCTGCCGCCTTGAGATAAATCTGGAACTCCGCACCGACTTCCGGGGTTTCGATCTGGGTTTCTCCGTCGTCGGTATGCTTGATGATGGCGATGTCGCCTTTGATAACCTGTTCAGTCACATCATTGGCGGTGTCGTTCAGCTCGATCTCATACAGTTCCGGCTCCGCACCTACCTTGTGAATAGTGGAATCCAGCAGATACCCCTCGCTGGGGTTGATTTCACGAATCGTCCAGTCGGAATCACAGATATAATAATCCGTGGTAAACTGACCGTTCTCATCGGTGGTATAGCTGTCGATAAGGGTGTCGCCCTTATAAAGCCCATAGGTGGCTCCGGCAAGAGAACCGTCGCCCTGGGGCACGCCGGTTTCCACATCACTCTTAGTTACGGTGACACGGAACTTTTTCAGCACATTGTTCACACTCTTGTTTGTGACTTCGTTCCAGGCAATCGTGGCGCTCTGGGCCTCCGGCACCACATAGCGAATCGGCGTATCAACCTCCTCCAGCACGAAGTCGGAGCCGATGAGGACGTTTTCAAACCTTGCCACACCGCTGGAGTCGGTCACAGCGTATTCATCCACCGGCAGGCCGGAAAGAGAAGTTCCATAGAGATGGAAGGTCATTCCCTCCACCAAACCGTCCTCGCTGGTCTTTGTGACCTCCAGACTGCCGCGCTTCAGCACGTTGTTAAAGTTCACGGTGGCCGTCTGGCCGCTGACGATGGTCACGCGCTGAGTAGCTTGGGGTTCGTATTTGTCAATGGACTGCTCGGTGACGGTATAAACACCGGGATTGAGGTCGGTGATGTCGATTTCGCCCGCCGAATTGGTGGTCTTGGTGGCGCTGTATCCCTCGCCGGTAATCGTGAAGGAGATACCCTCTACTTTGCCGTCCTCGGAAGTTTTGATCAGCTTCATGTTGCCGGTTTTGACTTCCAGATTGAGATAGCCCACCATCTGGTCGGAAACGGTAGCTCCATAGGTGGCGAAGTCCTGCGTACCACCACCGGTCACACCGTCCGTCCAGACCACAACGCCGCTGCGCTGGGCGGTGATCTTCTCCGCTTTCACCGTCACAGAACCTTTGATAGCCTGATTAGATGTGATGGTAAGCTGGTTGCCGTCCACCGAAAAGTTCAGGCCGGTGGTGCTGCTGGTAAAGGTGTAATCACCCAGCACATTGTTGGTGTCCGTCAGGGTAACGGAATACTTCTCGCCATCCCATTTCAATTCATAAGCTCCAGCATCCGGGGAACCGCTGAAAAAGCTGGGCAGCATGGTGTGGCGCTTTACGGCGCTCTCAATGGCGGAATACTGGCTGAAAATCTGGCTACGCAGCGGATGACTGCTGCTGATATATTCCGTCACGTTGTTTTTTCCCTGGGCAT
>DVIY01000002.1 GCA_018710915.1 Candidatus Gallacutalibacter pullistercoris | reverse complement strand
TGCAGCGGATGTTGCATTTCATTTTGAGATGATAATAATAGTTGCCTGGCGTTGTATATTTTATCAATACCAACAGGGAGGAAACAATTATGCAGAAGCGAATCAGCAATTTGCCGTTCCAGGGCACTCCGGAACAGGAAGAAAAGCTGCGTGCGATTATTGCTGCACATAAAGGTCAGCAGGGCGCAGTTATGCCCGTACTGCAGCAGGCACAGGAAGTATATGGCTATCTGCCGATGGAAGTACAGGCAATGGTAGCAGAGGGGCTGGGGGTGTCGCTGGAAGAAGTTTTCGGCGTGTCTACTTTTTATTCCCAGTTCTCTTTGACTCCCAAAGGACAGTATAATATTTCAATCTGTCTGGGCACGGCCTGCTATGTCAAAGGTGCTGCCGCTGTGATGGACAAGGTCAGTGAAATTCTGGGAATCCAGCCGGAAGAATGTACGCCTGACGGGAAATTTTCTCTTACAGCATGCCGCTGTGTAGGCGCCTGTGGCCTGGCCCCAGTGCTTACGGTGAACGAGGATGTGTATGGCCGCCTGACCCCTGACGAGGTTCCGGGAATTCTGGCCAAATACCAGTAAACGGTTATGCGGGAGCTTTCATTGAATGTGATGGATGTGACGCAGAATTCCATAACTGCTGGTGCTTCTTTTATCGAGATTCGTGTGGAAGAAGACCGGACGAAAAGTGAACTGGTCATTTCTATCATTGATAACGGAAAAGGCATGAGCGCAGAACAGGTTCGACAGGTCATTGATCCATTTTATACGACACGTACCACTCGAAAAGTTGGTTTGGGGGTACCGCTGTTTAAAATGGAAGCAGAGATGACAGGGGGGGATTTCTCCATACAGTCAAAGCTGGGAGAGGGGACCACTGTCCAGGCACGTTTCATTACGTCTCATGTGGATATGATCCCGCTGGGAAATATTGATAACACTGTACTTTTATTGATCTCCTGCAACCCCGACCGGGATTTTCTTTTTGTCCACCAGGTGGATGAAAAGAAATTGGAGCTGGATACCCGCCAGCTCCGCGAAATTCTTGGGGAGGATGTCCCGTTGAATTCACCGGATGTCGTACAGTGGATGCAGGCGTATTTGCAGGAACAGACAGATTTATTACAAGGAGGAGAATCGACATGAAATCTTTGGCGGAATTGCAGGCAATTCGCGATAGAGCAAGAGCGCAGGTCAGCCTGCGTGAAAATTCTGACAACAGTATCCGCGTGCTGGTGGGTATGGCTACCTGCGGCATTGCGGCCGGCGCCCGCCCGGTGCTCACCACTATGGTGGACGAGGTGGCAAAGCGCCAGCTGAATAATGTGGTCGTCACGCAGACCGGCTGCATTGGCATTTGTCAGTTTGAGCCTGTTGTAGAGGTTGTCACCCCCGATGGGGAAAAGACTACTTATGTGAAGATGACACCAGAAAAGGCAATCCGTGTGGTTAATGACCATTTGGTAAACGGCAATGTGGTGACCGAGTATACCATCGGCGCCAATACTTGATAGAAGGAGGATGCAGAAATGTTTCGTTCTAACGTACTGGTGTGCGGCGGTACCGGCTGCACCTCCTCCAATAGTGAGCTGATTATTCAGCGGCTGAAAGAGGAAATCAAGGCAAAAGGCCTTGAGAAGGAAGTCAATGTGGTTCGTACCGGATGCTTTGGCCTGTGTGCCCTTGGCCCGATTATGATTGTCTACCCCGAGGGTTCCTTCTACAGCATGGTGACCCCTGAGGATGTGCCTGAAATCGTAGAAGAGCATCTGCTCAAAGGCCGTATTGTCAAGCGCCTGCTCTATCAGGAGACAGTGCAGAATGACGATACTATCAAATCCCTGAACCATACTCCCTTTTATGAGAAGCAGAAGCGTGTGGCTTTACGGAACTGCGGTGTTATCAATCCTGAAAAAATTGATGAATATATCGCAGTAGACGGATATGCCGCTCTGGGCAAGGCGCTGACCGAAATGACCCCGCAGCAGGTTATCGATGAGATTACCAAATCCGGCCTGCGCGGCCGTGGCGGCGCTGGTTTCCCCACTGGCAGAAAGTGGAGCTTTGCCGCTGCCAACCATGCTGACCAGAAATATGTGTGCTGCAACGCTGACGAAGGTGACCCCGGCGCATTTATGGATCGCTCCGTGCTGGAAGGCGACCCCCATGCAGTGCTGGAAGCTATGGCTATCGCCGCCTATGCCATCGGTGCAACCCAGGGCTATATTTATGTCCGTGCCGAATATCCCATTGCTGTTAAACGCCTGCAGATTGCTATCAATCAGGCCCGTGAATACGGCCTGCTAGGCAAGAATATTTTTGACACCGATTTCTCTTTTGATATCGACCTGCGTCTGGGTGCAGGCGCTTTTGTGTGCGGCGAAGAAACTGCATTGATGACCTCTATCGAAGGCAAGCGCGGTGAGCCCCGCTGCCGTCCGCCTTTCCCGGCAGTCAAGGGCCTGTTTGGCAAGCCCACCATTCTGAACAACGTGGAAACCTATGCAAACGTTGCCCAAATCATTTTGAACGGCGCCGACTGGTTCGCCTCTATGGGTACCGAGAAGTCTAAGGGTACAAAGGTCTTCGCCCTGGGCGGCAAGATTAAGCACACCGGCTTGGTAGAAGTCCCCATGGGTACCACCCTGCGTGAAATCGTCGAGGAAATCGGCGGCGGTGTGCCGAATGGCCGTAAGTTCAAGGCGGCCCAGACCGGCGGCCCCTCCGGTGGATGTATCCCGGCAGAGCACCTGGATATTCCGATTGACTATGACAACCTGCTGTCTATTGGCTCCATGATGGGTTCCGGTGGTCTGATTGTTATGGATGATACCACCTGCATGGTGGATATTGCCAAGTTCTTCCTGGAATTTACTGTGGACGAGTCCTGCGGCAAATGTACCCCCTGCCGGATTGGTACCAAGCGTTTGCTTGAAATCCTGAACAAGATTACCAGTGGCAACGGCGAGTTGGAAGATATCGACAAACTGGAAGAGCTGTGCCATTATATTAAGGAGAACGCACTGTGCGGCCTGGGCCAGACGGCCCCCAATCCGGTACTCTCTACCCTGCACTTCTTCCGTGACGAGTACATTGCCCACGTCACCGAGAAGCGCTGTCCCGCCGGTGCCTGTAAGGCGCTGACCAACTATTACATCGAGCCTGACAAGTGTAAGGGCTGCACCCTGTGCGCCCGTAACTGCCCGGTGAACGCCATCAGCGGCACCGTAAAGCAGCCTCATGTCATCGATACCAAGAAATGTATCAAGTGCGGCGCCTGCATGGAGAAGTGCAAGTTCAGCGCCATTGTGAAGAGATAAGAAAGGAGTGTGCCTGAAAATGGAAAATATGGTCAATATCAAAATCAACGGCATGCCCCTCTCGGTGCCCGCCGGTTCCACCATCCTGGAAGCTGCCCGTTATGCCGGAATTGACATTCCCACCCTGTGCTTCCTCAAAGACGTGAACCAGATCGGCGCCTGCCGTATGTGCGTGGTAGAAGTGAAAGGCGCCCGTTCCTTAGTTGCGTCCTGCGTATATCCGGTGAACGAGGGCATGGAAGTGTTCACCAATACCCCCAAAGTACAGAAATCCCGGAAGCTGACCCTGGAAATGCTGCTGTCTGTCCACGACCGCCATTGCCTTTCCTGTAAACGCAGCGGCACCTGCGAGCTGCAGGCATTGTGCCAGGAGCTGGGCGTGGAGCAGGACGACCGTTTTGACGGCGATGTACCCGACAGTATTGTGGATGAATCCTGTAGTCACCTCATCCGCGACAACGCCAAATGTATCCTCTGCCGCCGCTGTGTGGCTGCCTGTGAGCAGCAGCATGTGGGCGTTATCGGTCCCAACGGCCGCGGTTTTGATACCCATATCGCCTGCGCCTTTGAGCGCCCCTTGTCTGAAACCACCTGCGTCAACTGCGGCCAGTGCATCGTGGCATGTCCCACCGGCGCATTGCAGGAAAAAGACCAGTGCCAGGAGGTCATGGACGCTATCAACGACCCCGACAAAATCGTCATTGTCCAGACTGCGCCGTCTATCCGCGCCACTCTGGGCGAATGCTTTGGAATGCCCATCGGCACCAACGTAGAGGGCAAGATGGTTGCTGCCCTGCGCCGCCTGGGCTTTGATAAGGTCTTCGACACCGATTTCGGCGCTGATATGACCATCATGGAAGAGGCTACCGAGTTCATCCATCGTGTGAAGGATAACGGCCCTCTGCCCATCATTACCTCTTGTTCTCCCGGTTGGGTTAAGTTCTGCGAGCATTACTTCCCCGATCTGATTCCCAACCTGTCCACCTGCAAGAGCCCGCAACAGATGACTGGTGCGCTCATTAAGACTTGGTATGCACAGAAGGAAGGTATCGATCCCAGTAAGATTGTTTCTGTTTCTATCATGCCCTGTACCGCCAAGAAGTTTGAGGTGGGCCGCGACGACCAGGATGCAGCCGGCCTGCCGGACGTGGATATTGCCCTGACTACCCGTGAGCTGGGCCGTCTGATTAAAGCCGCGCAGCTGAACTTTGCCCGCCTGCCAGACGAGAAGTTTGACGACGCCATGGGCGTTTCCACCGGTGCAGCCACCATCTTCGGCGCGACCGGCGGCGTCATGGAGGCAGCCCTGCGTACCGCAGCCGAGGTGCTGGAAGGCAAACCGCTGGAGAAGGTGGAGTTCAACGAGGTTCGCGGCACCGATGGCTTCAAAGAGGCCACCTATAAAGTAGCCGGCATGGATGTAAAGGTTGCCGTTGTCAGCGGCCTGAACAATGCCAACGCCCTGCTGGAGAAAGTCCGCAGCGGTGAAGCCGATTACCAGTTTATCGAGGTTATGTGCTGCCCCGGCGGCTGTGTCAACGGCGGCGGACAGCCTATCCAGCCTGCAACGGTCCGCAGTTTTACCGATCTCAAGGCATTGCGCGCCAAGGCTTTGTATGATCAGGACGAGGCTATGCCCTTGCGGAAGAGCCACGAGAACCCCATTGTCAAAAAGTGCTACGAAGAGTTCCTGGGCGAACCTGGCAGCCATAAGGCGCACGAGATTCTGCATACCAGCTATGTAGCCAGAAAGAGATTCTAATATTTTGAAATTCAAAAGCTCCCGGCTTCTTTTTATGGAAGACTGGGAGCTTTTTGTGTTTCAAAATAAAATCAAAGTTTTTTCCTGTAAGAGAGAAGAATTTTATATAGTCTTTATTCCTCAAAAAAGATACAATATAGCCACAGGAGCAGTACACAAGTTAAAATGTTAAAAAAAATTAGGAGGATTGACTATGAAAAAGCTTGCTCTTCTTCTTGCATCGGTTTTACTGTTAACACTGTTTGCATCCTGCACCAACACCCCGGCAGGATCTGGAGGTTCCTCGACAGATGGTTCTTCCCAGACGCAGCAGAATTCCAGTGATGGGTTAAAGGTAGACGTATTTTACTATGATTATTCCGATGTTTACATCTCAACAGTACGCAACGAAATGGATAACATGTTCAAGGAATTGGGCGTTGCTGCAAAAAACTGGGATGCAGCCGGCAGCCAGCCTTCTCAGTCAGATCAGGTAAATACCGCTATTACCGCCGGTTCTAACCTGTTGATTGTCAATATTGTGGAAACTTCTTCTCCTGATGCCGCACAGGGAATCTGTGATGCCGCAAAAAATGCAAACATCCCGATTATTTTCTTTAATCGTGAAGTCGATAACGATGTGGTAAACAGCTATGACAAGTGCGCATTTGTCGGCACCAATGCCCCTGATGCAGGCCATATGCAGGGCGAAATGATCGGCGAATACCTGCTGGCAAACTACGATGCTTTGGATCTCAATGGCGATGGCAGCATCTCTTATGTAATGTTCAAGGGCCAGGAAGGCAATGCTGAAGCTGAAGCACGCACCCAGTTCTCTGTAGAAGATGCCAACAAACTGCTGACCAAAGAAGGAAAGCCGGAACTGGTCTATTATGATGACAAAGCTTCTACCAAATACTTGGTTGACCAGAATGGTAAGTGGAGCGCCGGCGCTGCCAACGACTATATGAACACCATCCTGTCTGCTTATTCCGAGGCCAACAAAAATATGGTCGAATTGGTAATTGCCAATAACGATGAAATGGCAAAGGGCGCTATCTCTGCGTTGCAGGGGGCAGGATATAATAACGGCGAAGGCTCCAAAACGATCCCCGTATTCGGTGTCGATGCGACCGCAGATGCCCGCACTTTGATTGGTGAAGGCAAGATGACCGCCAGTGTTATGCAGGATGCAGCCGGCATGGCAAAAACGATCACGACTCTGGCAGGCAACGTGAAGGATGGCAAAGACCTGATGGATGGCGCAGCTGATCAGTTTACTGTAGATGATGGTGTGGCTAAGATCCGTGTTCCCTATCAGAAGTACGATTCCTCTTCCAAATAATAACAAGTCCCTTTACATACGCTTGCTAATCATGAACCCGGAAAAAAGGGGCTGTCGATGCGGCAGCCCCGGCTTTCCTGTCAAACTGTCTTTCAGTTTGCCTGTCTTTCAGTTTGCCTGTCTTTCAGTTTGTCAAAAGAGAGGAGAATGGATATGGATCAGCCGGTGCTGCTGGAAATGAGCGGTATCTGTAAAGAATTTCCCGGCGTAAAAGCGCTGGATCATGTAAACCTTACTGTCCGGCCCGGTACTGTCCACGCATTGATGGGGGAAAACGGCGCAGGAAAATCTACGCTGATGAAATGCCTGTTCGGAATTTATCACCGCGATGCTGGTACGGTTGTACTGGACGGTAAGGAAGTTCATTTTAAAAGTTCAAAAGAAGCATTGGAAAATGGTGTCGCAATGGTTCACCAGGAACTGAACCAGGCGCTTACCCGTACGGTAAAAGATAATCTTTGGCTTGGCCGGTACCCCAAGATTGCCGGCGTAATGGTCAATGAGAAAGCGATGGATAAAAGGACAAAAGAGATTTTCGATGTCCTGGGAATCCATGTAGACCCAAAAGCAATTATGTCTACCCTGCCGGTTTCCCAGCGGCAGCTGGTGGAGATTGCAAAGGCTGTATCATATGATTCCAAGATTATCGTATTCGACGAACCGACTTCGTCTTTGACGGAATCAGAAGTTGAACATTTATTCCGAATCATCAATATGCTCCGGGATAAAGGCTGCGGAATCATTTATATTTCCCACAAGATGGAAGAAATCCTGCGTATCAGCGATGATGTTACCATCATGCGCGACGGTACCTGGGTGGCAACACGTCCGGCAAAAGAGCTGGATATGGATGAAATCATCCGCTTGATGGTAGGCCGTGAGCTGACCAACCGCTTCCCCGAAAAAACCAACAAGCCCGAAGAAGTGATTTTGGATGTAGAGCATATCGCGGGAAAATATACCCGCCTGAAAGATGCTACCTTCCAGCTGCGTAAAGGTGAGATTTTGGGAATTGCCGGGCTGGACGGCTCCGGGCGCACGGAAGTCTTGGAAAATCTGTTTGGCGCTATGACGCGTGAAGGCGGCCATATCCGTCTGCATGGAAAAGAGATTCAGAACCGGAACCCCAGAGAATCCATTAAAAACGGATTCGCACTGCTGACAGAAGAAAGGCGTGCAACGGGCATTTTTGGAATCCGGGACATCCGCGAGAATACGGTGATTTCCAACCTGAAAAGTTATCTGGTCGGCGGGGTATGTCTGAGCAATAAAAAAATGAAAAAAGATACGGATTGGGCGATTCAGGCCATGCATATTAAAACGCCCAGCCAGAAAACACAAATCCGTTCTCTTTCGGGCGGCAACCAGCAGAAGGTCATTATTGGCCGCTGGCTGCTGACAAAACCGGAAGTGCTTTTGCTGGATGAGCCTACCCGTGGTATTGACGTAGGCGCTAAATATGAAATCTATCAGTTAATTATTGATCTTGCCAATGAGGGGAAGGGCGTTATCATGGTATCCTCAGAAATGCCCGAACTGTTGGGTGTTTGCGACCGAATTCTGGTCATGTCCGGCGGACAGGTCGCCGGTGAGGTAGATGCCCGGAACACCAGCCAGGAAGAGATTTTGACACTGGCTGCCAAGTATGTGTAAGAGAGGGAGAGTGCCATGAGTAATCTGACAAAAACTTTCAGCAAACCAAAGCTGGATGTAAAGAAAATTGGAAATGCGTTGCTCAATAACGCGCTGTTGATTATTATGCTGCTGGCTGCTATTTACATAGCGATTACAGAGCCCAGCTTTATTTCCCCCAGTTCTATTATTAACCTGCTCTCCCAGACGGCTGCATACTTGCCTGTTGCATTGGGAATTGGCGGATGTATCGTTCTGACCGGTACCGATCTTTCCGCCGGCCGCACCGTAGGTATTACCGCCTGTGTAGCGGCTTCTCTGTTGCAGGCTGCAGATGTTGCCAATAAGATGTGGCCGGGCCTCCAGCCTCTGCCTGTTTTTGTCGTTATCATACTTGCTGTGGGCCTTGGTGCTCTTATTGGCGCATTTAACGGCTTCTGGGTAGCAAAATTCAAACTGCATCCCTTTATTGTGACTTTGGCAACACAGCTGATTCTCTTTACCTGCCTGCTGCTGTATGTGCAGTTGGGGAATAACAAGGGAAGCGCCATCTCCGGTCTGGATGACTCCTATACCAACTTTGTAAAAGGTTCCATTGTTTCGGTTCCCGTAGGCAACGGTGCAGTCGTACCGATTCCCAACTATGTGTGGTATGCAGTATTGCTCACCATCCTCATGTGGTTCATCTGGAACAAGACAACCTTTGGCAAGAACATGTTTGCTCTGGGTGCTAACGAAGAAGCTGCCCGCGTTTCCGGCGTCAATGTATTCGTTACCACGATCCTGGTTTTTGCGCTGGCTGGCGCCATGTATGGCTTTGCCGGTTTTGTAGAGGGCGCACGTGTGGCCTCCAATACCGCAAACACCGGCTTTAACTACGAGCTGGACGCCATTGCAGCATGCGTCATCGGCGGTGTCTCCTTTGTCGGCGGCATTGGTAAAATTCGCGGCGTCGTCATCGGCGTGCTGCTGCTCCGCCTGATCTTCGTTGGCCTGCCCATGATCGGCATGGATCAGAACCTGCAATATGCAATCAAAGGCGGCATCATCCTGTTCGCCTGCGCACTGGATATGCGCAAGTATCTGGTAAAGAAATAATTCGGGAAAAGCCTGATACAATCTTGGTTGAAGATAATGGACAGGAAGGATTAGGGGCGCAGGCTGCATCCGGAATTCAGACCCCTTCTGGCTACAGCTTGCATCCTTCCACCCTTTAGATTCGACAGGAAAGTATTTCACAAAAAATCCCGAAAATTGTTGTTTTGCCAAAGTCCTAAAAACCATGTACCTTAAATTCCCCCAGAGATTTGTTTGAAACAACCATTGATTCCACAAGACGGTGCAGCGTCATGATGACGGTGTACCGTCTTGTGCTGTTGGAAACGAATATCAAATATGGTATAATAAACCAAAAGAATGTTATAAAAAACAGTGCATATTTTAAAATTGTGGTGGAGGAGATGAAATATGGAAAAGATTACGGGACGCTATCAGGTTCTGCTGGTAGATGATGAAGAAGAAATCCGGGCAGGAGTCAGCCGGAAAATCGAATGGGACAGGCTGGGGTTTACCCTGGTGGGGGAGGCTTCCAACGGTCAGGAAGCGCTCGAAATTGCTGAAACAGTGGAACCGGATGTTGTTCTGACAGATATCAAAATGCCGTTTATAGACGGGCTGGAATTGTGCCGCAGACTGCAAAAATCTCTTCCCGCTGCAAAAGCGGTGGTTTTTTCCGGCTTTGATGATTTTGAATATGCACGGCAGGCAATTGGAATGAGCGTTTTTGAATATATCCTCAAGCCTGTCAATGCTGTTGAACTCAATGAGGTGTTGATTCGTCTGAAAGAGCAGATGGATCGGGAACGTGCAGAACAGCGGGATGTAGAATCTTTGCGCCGCAGGTACGAAGAGAGCCTTCCGGTACTTCGAGAGCTTTTTTATACCCGGTTGCTGGATGGGCGCATTTCTGACCGGCAGATTCAGGAGCGTGCCGCTGGATATGAGCTGGAAATGCCGGAAGGGGAGTGGACAGCTGCAATTTTTCGATTGGATCAGGAAACACATTCTGCACAGCATGACGAAGTGCTGCTTTCAGTGCAGCAGTTTCTGGAAAATCAGGATTCCTGCAGGAAATTCCGGGCGGCTTTATACAACGATGATGTAGCGCTGCTGGCGCCCACGAGAGAAGTGTATCCTTTATTGCAGGAGCTCGAGCGCCTGCGCAGCCTGGTGCAGGCTTATCTGGGGCTGAATGTAGCGGTTGGAGTAGGACTGCCCAGCGAGCGGTTATCAGAACTGTATCAGTCCTGTAACGGCGCGCGCGCAGCACTCGAATATCGTGTGCTGTTGGGAGGCCAGCGGGTTTTGTATATTGGAGATCTGGAGCCGGATTTAAGCACATCCATTACCCTGGAGGAAGAAGAGCAGCAGCAATTGGCTTCTGCCATTAAGATTGGGGAAGCATCCCAGGTTTCCGAAGTGGTACGCAGGGTGATTGGCAGAATCCGTGAAACGAGGATGGATCTTCCGCAGTGCCAGCTTTTTTTGATGGAATTTTCTACCCACCTGATTCGTCTGGCACGCGCCGGGGGAGTCGGCCTGGAAGAAGTATTTGGCAATAGTTTTACCGGCGCGGTTCCCATCGACAGTTTTTGCTCTTATGAAGAACTGGAAAACTGGTGTGTGGAAAAGTGCCAGCGCTTGCGGGAGTTGCTGAACCGGCAGCGTACAGATTCGGCAGGGCGGATGATAGAACGCGCGAAAAATTTCATTGACCAGAATTATCAGGACAGCGAACTGAATGTAGAAAAGCTGTGCGAATATCTTCACCTTTCGCCGGCCTATTTTTCAACGATTTTCAAAAGGGAAACCGGGATGAGTTTTATCTCTTATCTGACAGGGGTCCGGCTGGAAGAAGCAGCGAGGCTTCTGCGCGAAACAGATGAAAAAACCTATCTGGTGGCAGAAAAAACCGGCTATCCGGACGCAAATTATTTCAGTTATGTTTTTAAGCGCCGTTTTTCTGTATCGCCGTCAAAATATCGTGCGGGTGAGAAAGCACGGCAGTAAGCCGGGAGGATGTCATGAAAGAATTGATTCGTTCTTTTATCAGACGGCTGACAGCCCGATATCATAAAATGAGCATCCAGATGGTTATTTCGCTGGCATTTACCACGACAGCACTGGTGGGGGTCCTGTTTTTGGGGATGAGCCTGTTCTGGCGTTCTGCTGTCACAACAGAATCGTTGATGCAGGGGAACAGCCAGCGGATTCTGGCGCAAATCAATATGAGCCTGGACAGCTATCTGCGCAGGATGATGCGGGTTTCTGATACGCTGTATTACAGCGTAATTAAAAATACAGATTTGGAAAAAGAGAACCTGGATGACCAGATACAATTATTGTACGAAGAAAACCGTGATTCGCTGGTTTCTGTCTCTCTTTTTGACAGCCGTGGCCAGCTGGTTTCCTCAGCACCGCTGCAGGAACTCAAACAGGGTACTTATGTAAATCAACGGGATTGGTATATCAATGCGGTTCGGGATATGGAGAACTTCCATTTTTCTTCCCCGCATGTACAGAACCTGTTCAATGACCCGAAGCATCCGTGGGTTGTTTCTCTCAGCCGGCAGGTACAGCTGACACGCGGCGGTGGGACTGAGAGCGGGGTGCTGCTGGTTGACATGAGCTTTGGAGGAATTGAGCAGATTTGCCGTGATGCCGAGCTGTTTAACAGGGGATATGTTTATTTGGTGAGCAATACCGGCGAGCTGATTTACCACCCGCGCCAGCAGCTGATTTATGCCGGCCTGATGGAAGAGAACTATGAGGAAGCCTCCGGCTATGCGGATGGCAGCCATATCATTACATTTCAGCATCAAAGATACCAGATGACTATTAAGACGGTGGGTTACACAGGTTGGAAGCTGGTGGGTATGGTTCCAATGGAAATGGTAGGGCTTGGTTTAAACCAGCTGGGATTGTTCGCGTTGTCTTTGCTCTTATTTTCGGCTTTTTTGATGACATTTCTGACTTTCCGTATCTCTTCGCATATTACCGACCCGATTTCTCAGCTGGAAAATTCGATTAGGAAACTGGAAGCAGGGGAAGAGAATGTGGTAATTGCAGAAGGTGGATGCTATGAGATTCAGCATTTGGGGCATACCATCAATTCTCTGGTTTCTACCATGCGGCATCTGATGGATGA
>DVIY01000033.1 GCA_018710915.1 Candidatus Gallacutalibacter pullistercoris | reverse complement strand
GAAAATTGTTCAAATGTATATAGAATTATGATTTTACATATCATTGTGCATTTGAATATTCAGAAACGGTTTTATAACACCTGACTTTTGTGTTTTTGCGAGAAAGGAAATGAACATGGAGAAACAATTGCTGCACAGCGGCTGGAAAATGACAGCTGTCGGAAAAGAAGACTGGATTCCTGCAATAGTGCCGGGTTCCGTTTACAATGACCTGCTGAATGCAGGCCGTATGGAAGATCCCTACTGGCGTGACAACGAGATGAAAGCCCTCGCCCTGATGGATGAGGATTATCTCTATGCCACTACCTTTGATGCAGATCCTTCGGTTCTGGACAGTGACCGTGTGCTGCTCCGCTGTGAAGGCCTGGATACCATCGCCGACATCACCCTGAACGGTGTGCTGCTTGGCAGCGTGAAGAACATGCACCGCTGTTGGGAGTTCGATGTCAAAGGTATCGCCAAAGGAACCGGCAACGAGCTGACCATCCTCTTCCACTCTCCTACCCGTTATATCAAAGAGCAGGATAAGGTTCTCCATGCCGGCGGCAGCCCGGAATGTATGGTGGGCTTCCCCAATTTGCGCAAAGCGCACTGCATGTTCGGCTGGGACTGGGGCCCCCGCCTGCCTGATGCCGGTATCTGGCGCGATATTATGCTGTGCGGCATCAATGCTGGCCGCGTGACCAGCACCCACGTTCTGCAGCATCACGAAGATGGCCGTGTGCGTCTGGAACTGATTCCCGAAATTGAGAATCTTTCCGGTGCAGAACTGAGCTACGAAGTCGTATTCACCACCCCTGACGGAAAAGAGAGCGTTTATACCGATTCTCCCAGCGAAATTGTGGTCGAAGATCCGCAGCTGTGGTGGCCCAATGGTTTGGGTGAGCATCCGTTGTATACAATAGAAGTTCGTTTGTTATGCGGCGGCAAGGTTGTTGACTCCTGGAAAAAGCGCATCGGTCTGCGCACCATGACCATGCATATTGAAAAAGATGAATTCGGCGAGACGTTTGCACATGAGGTAAACGGGGTGCAGTTCTTTGCAATGGGCGCCGACTATATCCCCGAGGATAACATTCTTTCCCGCGTGAACCCGGAGCGTACCCGCTGGCTGCTGGAGCAGAGTGTTGCAGCAAACCACAACGTCGTGCGTGTATGGGGCGGCGGCTATTACCCGGATGATTATTTCTATGATATCTGCGACGAGCTGGGCTTGGTTGTATGGCAGGATTTCATGTTTGCCTGTGCCCATTACAACCTTACCGAAGAATTTGAAGAGAACCTGCGCGCTGAATTCGAAGAGAACATCAAGCGTATCCGCAGCCATGCTTCTCTGGGCCTGTGGTGCGGCAACAACGAGATGGAAACCTTTACCCTTTCCAACATGTGGGAAATGACTCCCTGGCAGAAGGGCAACTATGTCCGGCTGTATGAATATATCCTGCCAAAGCTGTGTAAGCAGCTCGCCCCCCAGACCTTCTACTGGCCGTCCAGCCCTTCTTCCGGCGGCGATTTCGACAATCCGTGGGACCCCAACCGCGGCGATGTACATTATTGGGCTGTATGGCACGGCAGCCTGCCCTTTACAGATTATCGCAATTATTATTTCCGCTATGTTTCCGAGTTCGGCTTCCAGGCATTCCCCACTATGAAGACCATCGAATCCTTCACAAAGCCCGAAGACCGGAATATCTTCTCCTATATCATGGAAAAGCATCAGCGCAATAAAGCGGCTAACAGCAAGATTATGACTTATCTGGGAGAGACTTTCCGCTATCCCAATAATTTTGCAACATTGATGTATACCTCCCAGCTGCTTAGCGGCGAAGCCATGAAATATGGTGTAGAACACTGGCGCCGTCATCGCGGCCGCTGTATGGGTGCCGTAGTATGGCAGCTGAATGACTGCTGGCCGGTTGCATCTTGGTCTTCCATCGACTATTTTGGCCGCTGGAAAGCACTGCATTATTATGAGAAGCGATTCTTTGCCCCGGTGCTGCTCTCCTGCGAAGAAGAGAGCTTCCTGTTCAATCCCGACCCGAACCGCGAGTGCCGTGGACTGAACGAGGATACCCCCAAGAGCATCCGCCTGAACGTTTCCAACGAGACCCGTCAGGAGCAGAAGGTCACAGTAAAATGGAAGCTCTGCAACAATCACTCCGAAGTCCTGCGTGACGGCGGCGAGACCGAAGTGACCGTGCCTGCTCTGAGCAGCGTGTGGCTGGACAAGGTGGAACTGCCCGAGGCCAATATCTTCACCGATTATGTACGCTTTGAGTGCTGGCAGGATGGCCGAATGATCTCCGCTTCTTCCGTTATCTTCTCTGTGCCCAAGTACTTCGAGTATCTTGACCCGCAGCTGAGCTGGCGTGTAGAGGGCGACGAAGTGGTCGTCACCGCCAAGGAGTACGCACATTCTGTAGAGATTCTCAACGAGAATGAAGACTGGATTCTGGAAGACAACTACTTCGATCTCGATGCCGGAGAAGAGCGCCGCATCCGCATCATCAGCGGCAAGCCTGAGGGAATCCACGCAAGAAGCGTATATGATATCCGCTGATTTCTAATAAAATCTGCTGTGATGGCAAACAAAATTCCGGTTCCGCTTTTCCGGCGGAGCCGGTTTTTGTGTTCTTTAAAAAGGAGAGATGAAAATGGAACCCATCTATCTGGCTTCCTGCCAAAAGGACGGCGGGATTTGTACCTGTTCGCTTACTTCCAGCGGAGAGCTGTGTCAACAGTCCTTCTTTCCGGCAGACAGCCCGATGTATCTTGCCCGCGACGGTGAAAGCCTTTGGGCATTGCTGCTGGCTCCTGACGGAAAGAAAGGGTGCAGCGGCCTGATGCGGTATCATATCCGCCCGGATGGAAGCCTGTGCGACCCGGTTGATTGTGGCTCGACTGGTGGGGTAGAGGCGTGCCACCTGCTGGCAGAAGACGGGCAGGTCTGGTGTGTGAATTATGATTCGGGAAGTGTGCTGCGTTTTCCGGATAAGCTGGTGCAGCATACCGGCCATAGCTCCCACCCGCGCCAGCAAAGCGCGCATCCTCATTTTGTGGGGCATTTGCCGGGAACCGACCTGTTGTGCGTCTGTGATTTGGGAGAGGATGCCGTGATTGTGTACGACCGCCAGCTGAACCCGGTATCGCGTGTGCAGTTTCCGGCAGAAAACGGGCCGCGTCACCTGGCATTTTCCGCGGACGGAAAAACCGTGTACTGCCTTTGTGAGCTGGCTTCCCAGGTGGTGGTTCTTTCTCACCACGGTGAGGGAAAGCTGACCATAGAATCTGCGTTCTCCACTTTGCCGCAGGATTTTTGCGGGGAAAATATCGCCGCAGCCGTGCGCCTTTCCAAAGATGAAAAATTCCTCTATGCCTCAAACCGTGGACACGATTCTATCGCGGCTTTTCGCGTGGACGGCGCGAGCCTGACCCGTGTCGGAATCGTCTCCTGTGAAGGGGAAGTGCCGCGGGATTTCAATTTATATGGGGAGTTTCTGCTCTGTGCGAATGAAGCCAGCGACAGTGTCACAAGTTTTCGTATTGGGCCAGACGGATTGCCGGTATTTACTGGGCATCGGCTGCAAATGGCCTGTCCCAGAGCGGTCTTGTAATGCAGCCGCTTTTTCGCGGCGCAGAGAGTTTCGCCCGACTTTAGGAAGAAACCGTTTTCAATCGCCCGTGCCCTTGCTTTTCCGGAAAATTTTTGTTATAGTAACCAGAGAATAGAAGGGTTGGAGGGAGTCTGTATGAAAAAGACCATCCTACAAAAAATCCATGAATTGCCGATTCCGGAGCTGTGGGAAATTACAGACCTGAACGAGCTTCCGGGGGATTATCTCAATCTGGAATGTACACTGCCAAATGGGCAGAGAGCAAAACTGCTTGATGATAACCGTACCTATTATGCTGTTCAGGTGGAAAGACCGGGCAATCCCCGGTGCTATGGCGTAGCAGCGGATGAAACGCAGATTGCAGTGTTTACATACGGCTGTAACGGTGCAGACGCGGAATTGGTTCTGTGGGTACGGCTGTAATTCGGGAGGGAGCATTGGTGGAAGTCATTTCCGTGCGCGAACACCCAGAGCGGGTAGAAGAAGCGATTGCCTATTTTCAGCAGAAGTGGGCAAGCGAAGAAAGCAAAGCGATTTATGATGATTGTATCCGTCATAGCCTGACCGCCAGTGGGTTTCTTCCGCAGTGGTATCTGTTGTATCAGGAGGAAGAAATCATCGGTTGTGTCGGTGTGATCTCGAATGATTTTATCAGCCGGATGGATTTGTACCCCTGGCTTTGCGCCCTGTATGTGGAAGAGAAATATCGGGGGCACGCGTATGGGAATTATCTGCTGGAACGGGCAAAAGAAGACGCCCGTGCGGCAGGGTATACCCAGCTATATCTCTGCACAGACCATGTGGGATATTATGAAAAATATGGGTTCCATTACTTGGCGCAGGGATATCATCCCTGGGGCGAGAGTTCCCGGATTTACGAAGCGGAACTCCTGCCATACCAGCAAAACGAAAGGGGACTCCTGAAATGACTGTACTGGAACAAACTTTTACGAAAGACCTGATTAACCGCACGCAAAAGGCCATTGCGCTCGGTGCAAATGGAAAGCGCTTTTTGAGCCAGCTGGAAAAAGACGGCGGCGTCCGGGTGATGCAGAATCTGATCCGGCGGCAGCAGGTCTCCGATGTGTTTGACGGGCTGGAAAAAGCCGGGCAGCTGGCGCTTTCACCAGAAGCCGCTGTGACGCAGAGCGTGTATGGCGCACTGTTTACCGATGACGAGGTGAACTGGTGCTTCCAGCAGCTGTGTGACGCCGGATATTTTGGCTGATAGCGAAGAAACCGAAAGGAAACTGAATACTATGTACCGTCCCATTTGATTGAATACGATAAAATTTGAACAGGCTTCCCACAAGGGAGGTCTGTTCGCTTTGCGTATTTACTCAAAAACGAAGGGACGGTTTTTCTTTTGAAACGAAATTTGATATTGCTTTATGCCATTACCTTTTTGCAGGGAATGGTGTTTTATGCCCCGGTTGCCGTGCTGTACCGGCAGGCGGCAGGTGTGACCGTGCTGCAAATGACGATTATCGAGAGTATTTCCCTGCTGCTCAGCGTAGCGCTGGAAATCCCGTGGGGCATTGTCGCGGAAAAAATTGGGTATCGGAATACCATGATATTCTGCTGTCTGCTCTATTTTGTCTCGAAAATCATTTTCTGGCAGGCCGTGGATTTTGGCGGTTTCCTGCTGGAACGGATTCTGCTCAGTGTGGTGTGTGCCGGGCTTTCCGGCTGTGATACAGCGCTTTTGTACCGCTCCTGTAAGGGTGTGGATTCTCAGAAGGTTTTTGGCCTCTATTCCAGCTTGGGGCTGGCGGGACTGATGATTTCGGCGCTGGTGTATTCCCTGTTTGTAGGGGACAATTTCCGGCTGGCGGGTTTGCTTACTGTGTTTTCCTATGGCGCCGCTGCCTTGCTTGCGTTGGGTCTGAAAGAAGTAGGCGAACCGGATGAACGCACACCGGAGCCGGTATCTGCGGGCCGAGTGGTGTTGTCCGTGGTGAAAAACAAAAATCTGATGCTCTTCCTGTTGGCCGCCATGCTGCTGGAACAGACTCATCAGGCGGTTACCGTCATTGTTAACCAGCTGCAATATCAGCGGAGCGGGATTGCGGCATCATGGTTTGGAATTATTCTGGCAGGAATGAACCTATTAGGGTTGTTGGGCGTGCTTTCCAAGCGGTATACTGCCCGTTTGGGCGAAAAAAGAGCAGGGGGGAGCTTACTGCTGCTGACGGCGCTTTCTTGTGTAGTATTGGCGCTAACGGAAAACCCGGTACTGTCGATAACAGGGGTCGCGCTGGTGCATTTGGCATTTTCGCTGTTTGTGCCGCTGCAAACGGAGCTGCAAAACCGCCGGGTGGTTACCTCTGCCCGGGCAACAGAGCTGAGCGTGCAGTCCGCTTTTTTGAATGGAACCGGCGCAGCGGTCAGCGTGGTGTTTGGCCGTGCGGCGGAAAGCAGCCTGCCGGGGGCATTCTGGCTGGGCGCGGTTTTGTGTTTGACAGCGTGGCTTTTGTTCCGGCTGACAGTTTCAGGAAAAAGAGTATAAAAAACAGAAGGGGAACCGCGCTGGTTCCCCTTCTGTTTTTTTGCAAAGTTTTGCTTTAAGTAGTCTGTGAATCTTCGATTATTTAATCTCCTGCTCCAGGGCGTCAAATTCTGGAGTAGAAAAGAATTCACCCAAAGTGATTTCCAATCCGTCACAGAGCTTTTTGATGGTGAGGATCTTGGGGTTCATGCTCTTGCCGTATAAAATATTCTTTACGCTGGAGGGCGGTAAACCACACACGTTTGCTAAATGGTTAATTGTGGTATTTCGCTCTCCACATAGTTGTAAAATTCGATTGCGTACAGCAGTAACCGTATCCATAAAATTCCTCTATTCTCTATTGTTTTGT
>DVIY01000032.1 GCA_018710915.1 Candidatus Gallacutalibacter pullistercoris | reverse complement strand
GCTACTCCACCTGCACCCCCACGGCCCTGCCCTCTCTGTTTGGCGGCAATGCCGGCGGCGTGGTCGGCAAGAATGTCCGCGGCGCTTACACCGAATACTGCTGGGCAACTATGAAGGTTGTTGGCGGTAGTGGTACAGGTAGCGAAGCCGGTGGCACGGATATTGGTCCGCTGGAAGTAAGTGAAGATATGTGGGAAGATGATTTCGAGTCATTTCCCCCTTGTGACTTTTGGTGGAAATTAAGCGAAGATGGAAGTACACAACGGAAGCCCAAAAGCTGCGGTATACTGCGGATTTTGGCTTCCGTTTTTCGTTTTTATTTGAACCCACAGGGCTTTCCGAGTTCTTCCCATTTTTGCCCCGAATTATGACCGGAGGATAGAACAAGGATAGAACTGGACGCCAGATTGGGGGTATGAAACCTACTGGCGGCTGCTGGAACGGCTCACCAGTGGAACGACTGCGCGGTTCCAGTTCGCCCAAAATATTTACAGCACCTATAACCAGCGGGTGCATTTTTCGCCGGTTTGGTTCCCGGACGGGAGCTATACAGTCAATACTCATGTGATGGATATTTGGACGCCTGCGGGGATGCTCGCCATGAATCTCACCGATGATGTAACGATCAGCGGCTCCCTCTATGATGATTGGCATATCGCACCGGGCAATCCGTAAGGAAAAGGAGAATGGATATGAACGACAACAGAACGATTCGGATTATGGTGTTTGAACCTGGGCGGGCGCCTTATACGACCATGCTGGAGGATTCTCTTGAACACCGGCAGGAACTTGTGGGCGGGGATATTGAGTGTATTCCTCTGCCCTGCGAAACGGTTCTCTGCTGCAATGCGTCCGGGAAACTGACAGGTCTGCCGGAGAACCGACAGTACGGGCCGGATACCCTTCACGGAACTTTTTTCCTCTATGGCGATACCCCGGAAGGACGGGGCGTTTCTTTGACCGATGAACAGATTGCCATGTATCAGGAGTATTTTCCGCAGCCGGTCCCCGCAGCGGTATCCTTTGAAGTACGGTCCGCCGCCGACATGAAAGAGTTTATGAACCTCATGTTCGGCAAGGGATGGGACATGGACACCGGAGCCGCAGAGGATATGGAGGCAGGCCGATGAGCAAAATGTTTTCGGTGGTGACTCTGGATGCCCCCCACTCTCTGATGACGGAGCATTTTGTCCCCGGTAGCCCTGATGGGCTGGATGAACTGCTGGACTGCGATGAAATCTCCGAGGTTCTTGCCGAATGGCCCCTGGGGGATACCATCGAAGCGAAAATTCAGACCTATCTATATGGAGATGGCGAAACCGTGCGGGCTGACGAGGAGGATTTGGCTTTCTTCCGAGAGCATTTTGACGAGCTGGACGCCAGCGATGCCCTGGACTGCATCTCAGACCACAGCTTTTCTTTTGAATCGGACGAGTTGGATTTTGGGTACGGTGAAGAAAGCGATGATGAAGAAGATTTGGAACTATAAGACACGGCTCTGCTGAAAAGCAGGGCCTATTTTTATGGCAAAGAAAGCGAGGTCGATAAATTGCTTTTGCCGATTATTATGATCTGCGTCTGTGCGCTGCTGGGCGGTGGGACGCTGATTTTTCTGAAGTTGTCGGCCAAACACAAAAAATCGAAGAACAAGGACAAGGAAGAACTGGCCCAGATCACCGCCAATGAGTTTGTGAATGTGAAAGATATTCGGGGGAACTTCCTCTATACCCGTGACAATCTGGCTCTGGCGTATCTGAAGATCTACCCGATCAGCACAGAACTGTTCAGCAAAAACGAAAAGCGGCTGATTGCCAAGCAGCTTACGGTAAGCCTGTCCAGCGCACAGTACCCGTTTCAGCTTCTTGCCGTATCCCGCCCGGTAGATATTTCTCCGCTGTTGTCGGAGCTGTCTGCCACACTCACTTCTTCTTCCGATGTGAAGCAAAAGGAACTGCTGAAGCAGGAAATCGTGGAAATGGGCGCCTTTGCTCTTTCCGGCGAGGTTGTGGAACGGCAATTCTACATCAAGATTTGGGATAGGGTAAGCGATGGCGTTGAGCGCGATCTGCTTCAGAAGCTCAAGCTGCTCGGCGGATATTTTTCGGACAGCGGCATTCAGACCGAGATTCTGCAACAGCAGGATATTGTCCGGCTGTGCAACCTGGTCAACAACCCCGCCTATGTGCATTTGGAGGATTCCGGCATCAATGCTGCGATCCCGATTTTGGAAAGTGTAGGTGTTGTCTAAGTATGAAGCACACCCGGCAGGATTTGAAAATCATGCAGGGTTGGAGCCTCGAAAGAAAAATCAGAGTTACGCAGACGAGAATCATGGAATGGTATATGCGGTACGATGGGCAGGTCTTTATCAGCTTTTCGGGCGGTAAAGACTCCACCGTGCTGCTTGATCTGGCACGGCGGGTCTACCCTGATATTCCTGCTGTGTATGTTGACACGGGGTTGGAATACCCCGAACTGCGCGATTTCGTAAAAACGAAGGACAATGTTATTTGGCTTCGCCCGCGCTATCCGTTCACTCAGATTCTTGAGAAGTACGGCTATCCGATCATCTCCAAAGAGGTTTCGGATGTTATCAACGGCGCAAGAAAGGGACAACCTTACCGTCTGGCACGGCTCAATGGAGAACTGCTTGACAAGAACGGAAAGAAGTCGATCTACAACTGCGAGAATTACAAATACCTTCTGGACGCTCCCTTCAAGATTTCGGCAAGGTGTTGTTACCACATGAAAAAAGCGCCATTGAACAAATTTGAAAGGCAGTCCGGGCGGCACCCGATTACGGGTGTCCTGGCCTGCGAAAGCAAGCTGCGGGAGCAATCCTGGATCAAGTTTGGCTGCAACGGCTTCGAGCGCCAGCGGCCTCTCAGCCAGCCCCTTGCGTTCTGGCTGGAAGAAGATATTTTGCGGTATCTGAAAATGACCGGCATTCCCTATGCCCCCATCTATGGGGACATTGTTGAAAGCCGCAAGAAGAACGGCACCCCGATTCTGAAAACCACCGGTGTTTCCAGATCGGGGTGTATGTATTGTATGTACGGCGTTCATCTGGAGCATGAGCCGAACCGATTTCAGCTTATGCAGGTGACGCATCCCCAGCAGTATGATTACTGCATCAATAAATTGGGGTGCGGCGCTGTGCTGGACTACATTGGGGTGCCTTACCGCAATCAACAGTTGGAGGTGGATCATTGTTAGGTTCTAAGAAAAAAGAAGAAGCGTTTCCCGTCAATGAAGCGCTGTTAAATGTCATTACCCCGATGGGGCTGGAAATCAAGCGAAACAGTTTGGTCATCGGTGAAAATCTGGGTAAGGTGTACGGCGCCGTCCGCTATCCGCAGAAGGTGGATATGGGGTGGCTTTCCAAGATCACCAACATCCCCAGCACCATTGTTTCGGTGGGGATTACCCCCATTGACAATGGTTCGCTCATTTCCGCAATCTCCAAAAGTATTGTCCAACAGCGCGGTGCCGCTGACAGTGCCAAAGACCCGCTGACCCGGCAGCGCGCCGAGAAAGCCGCCGAGGATGGCGAGAGAATCATGCAGCGGATCGACCAAGAGGGCGAAACGGTTGCCATGATGTCGCTGACCGTGATGCCGATTGCACAGGATGAGGCCAACTTCACAAAGGTCTGCCGCCGTGTGGAGAGCGCCTTCAACATCCAGAAGTGCAAGGTGCGCACCCTCGCCAATCTCCAAAAGGAAGGGTTCCAGAGCATTTCTCCCACCTATCCGGCCAACTCCACGGTGGACAGCATTGTGTCCCGCATCATTCCCATGAGTACCTTTGTGGGCGGATTCCCGTTTGCCAGCTCCGGTTACAACGATGGCCGGGGCTATTATTTTGCAAAGGACAGCAACGGCGGCCTGGTGATTCTGGATACCTGGGAGCGCGGAAACGACCGCACCAATAGTAGCTTCGTGATTATGGGTGTGGCCGGTATCGGCAAGAGTACCGTTGTGAAGCACATCATGCTTTCGGAATACATGAAGGGGACGAAAATCCTGTGCATCGACCCGGAATCCGAATATAAGGATATGTGCCGGAACCTGAACGGAAGCTGGCTCAACGCTGGCGGTGGAAAAAACGGCCGCTCCAACCTTTTGCAGATCAGACCGGCGCCCCGTGACGATGACGATGAAACCGACAAACTCTATACCGATGAAGGAAACGGTATGTCTGATATGGCGCTGCACATGAAAACACTGGAGATTGAATTTTCCCTGTATCTGCCCAGCCTGACGGATATGCAGAAAGCGATCCTCAAGCAGACGATCATTGAACTCTACAATCAGTTCGGCATCTTCTGGGAAACGGATATTCGGCAGCTCAAGGCCACGGATTTTCCCATTCTGTCCGACCTTCACGCCCTGCTGGAAAAGAAAGCGGAGGCCAACAAAGAGAATCCGGTATATCGTGATCTGGCAATGCTGCTGTACGACGCCGCAGCGGGCAGCGACAGCTTTCTGTGGAACGGCCACACCACGCTGGAGGCCAATTCCCGGTTTATTTGCCTGGATACCCACGACCTGCAAAATGCGTCGGATAATGTCAAGCGCACGCAGTATCTGAACCTGTTAAGCTGGTGTTGGGAGGAAATGAGCCGCGACCGGAATGAGCGTTGCCTGCTGGTATGTGACGAGGCATATCTGATGATCGACCCGCAGGTTCCGCAATCCCTGGTGTTTCTGCGCAATGTGGAGAAGCGGGCAAGAAAGTATGAAGCTGGACTGGCAATCATTTCTCATTCCGTGGTGGATTTCCTGGCCCCGGAGGTCAAAATGTACGGGCAAGCCCTTTTGGATATTCCGTGCTATAAAATCCTGATGGGCTGCGACGGCAAAAACCTTCAGGAAACCAAAGACCTCTACAACCTGACGGACGCGGAGCAGGAATTGTTGGAGAGCAAGCGGCGCGGACACGCGCTCTTTATCATTGGGTCCAAGCGGCTTCATGTGAACTTTGAGATTCCGGCTTACAAGTTTTCCTATATGGGCAAGGCTGGCGGCCGGTAATTCGGTGGCGGCCGGGAGCAATCCCGGTCGCCTTACTTATTCCACACAGGAGGTTTTCAGATGAATCATGCGGAACGATACGAATACCTGGTCAACAAGATGGCTGCCATACGTTGGAGGGGCAGTGATTTGGATGCTTCCTACTATGCCGCCCTTTTCCTGATGGCTTCCCATCCGGCTCTCTTTCAGAAGATGGATCGCTACCTCTGTCCGGAGGGAATCGACTTTACCAAGATGATGCGGAAAGAGGAGTTTGAATATGACTGGATGAAGATTACGGCGGATGCCGCCCGCAACCTCTTTTCCTGGAACAGCAAGTGTGCTGCTACTCCTTTTGAGATTTCGCGGATGCCTGCCCCGGCGATTCGGGCGCTCTTTACGGCCTGCTTCATCGCCAATGGGGACTACATGGTATCTGTCCGGGAAAATGACAAAGGAGAAAAGGTGTTTGAAATTGACGACAGCGCCGGTAAACGGCGGGAGGCGTTCAATCTGCAAATGGAGCAGATGATGGAAGCCCCCGGTATGGAACCGGACTGATTATGGAGGTGATTTTTTGGCTGTTGATCCGTTGAC
>DVIY01000031.1 GCA_018710915.1 Candidatus Gallacutalibacter pullistercoris | reverse complement strand
GAACAAGGCCAAATCCTCGCTCAAAGCGCTGGAACTTGCACAGGAGGTGGAAGAATGATTTTGCTGATTGATAACTACGACAGTTTTTCCTATAATCTCTACCAGCTCATCGGTGAGATTGAACCGGATATCCGGGTAATCCGCAACGATGAAATGGCGGTAGATGAAATCAGACGTTTGAATCCCAGCCGCATCATTCTCTCTCCCGGACCGGGACGGCCCGAAGACGCGGGTATGATAATGGAATCTGTAAAAACTTTGGGGAAAGACATCCCCATACTGGGCGTCTGTCTTGGCCATCAGGCAATCTGTGCATCGTTCGGCGCAGCCGTGACTTATGCAAAAGAACTGATGCACGGAAAACAATCGGATGTAACATTTGACAACTGCTGCCCGCTGTTTCAAGGCTGTCCTAAAAACGCCCCTGTGGCCCGGTATCACTCCCTTGCGGTAGATGCCGATACCATTCCCAATCATTTGAAAATCACCGCTATCACCTCGGATGGCGAAGTGATGGCGGTACAGCACAAAGAGCATCCTATCTATGGCGTACAGTTTCACCCCGAATCCATTCTGACACCGGACGGCAAAACCATGCTGCGGAACTTTATAAAGGAGATATGAGCCATGATTAAAGAAGCTATTGTCAAGATTGTAAATAAAGAAGACCTCACTTATGATGAGGCCTACACCGTCATGAATGAAATTATGAGCGGCGAAACGACGGCTACCCAGAACGCAGCTTTTCTTGCGGCTCTGTCTACTAAAAGTGCCCGAGCTGAAACCACAGACGAAATCGCCGGCTGTGCCGCTGCCATGAGGGCACACGCCACCAGGGTCAACACCGGAATGGAACTTTTTGAAATTGTCGGCACTGGCGGAGATAATTCCAACAGCTTCAATATTTCGACTACTTCCGCTCTGGTAGCTGCTGCCGGAGGAATGAAAGTTGCAAAACATGGAAACCGGGCCGCGTCCTCTCTATGCGGAACGGCGGATTGCCTGGAAGCCCTTGGTGTCAATATCCAGCAAAGCCCGGCCAGATGTATTGAACTTCTTAACGAAGTCGGCATGTGCTTCTTCTTTGCGCAGAAATACCACACTTCTATGAAATATGTGGGCGCCATCCGGAAAGAGCTGGGTTTCCGTACAGTTTTTAATATTTTAGGCCCTCTCACCAATCCCGGAACCCCTTCCATGCAGCTTCTGGGAGTCTATGACGATTATCTGGTGGAGCCGCTGGCACAGGTACTGGTAAGCCTGGGGGTCAGGCGGGGAATGGTCGTATATGGTCAGGATAAGCTGGATGAAATCTCCCTGAGCGCTCCAACTACTCTCTGCGAAATCCGTGACGGCTGGTTTAAATCTTCCGTGATTACACCCGAAATGTTCGGTTTTGAACGCTGTGTAAAAGAAGATCTGAAAGGCGGGACACCGGCAGAAAACGCCAGCACTACACTCTCCATCTTAAAAGGTGAACACAGCCATAAACGGGACGCGGTTCTCATGAATGCCGGCGCGGCCCTTTACATCGGCGGTAAAGCCGGAAGCATGAAAGACGGCGTCGCCCTTGCCGCAGAAATTATCGATTCCGGCAAAGCCCTCGAAACGCTGAACAAACTCATCGAGGCCAGCAACAGGCCGGAGGTGGAGCAATGACCATTCTCGACCAGCTGGCTGACTATGCCAGAGAGCGCACCCGGCAGGCAAAACAGAAAATTCCGCTGGCTGAAATCCGCCGCCAGGCCCTGGCCCTGCCAAAAGGAGAATTTGCGTTTGAAAAAGCCCTTCAAAAGCCGGAACTCTCTTTTATTTGCGAGTGCAAGAAAGCCTCCCCCTCCAAGGGCCTGATTGCGCCGGATTTCCCCTATTTGCAAATTGCCGGGGAATATGAAGCGGCCGGCGCCGATTGTATTTCCGTACTGACAGAACCTAAATGGTTTCTCGGCCATGATGCCTATCTCAAAGAAATCACCGCTTCCGTTTCTATTCCCTGCCTGCGCAAAGATTTCACAATAGACCCATATATGATCTATGAGGCAAAGCTGCTGGGTGCGTCGGCGGTACTGCTGATCTGCTCTATCCTGACTGAAGAAGAAATCCGGGATCATCTTCACCTTTGCAGCGAATTGGGCTTATCGGCGCTGGTCGAAGCACACAGCGAAGCGGAAGTTTGTATGGCTGTAGAAGCAGGGGCGCGGATTATCGGCGTCAACAACCGCAATCTGAAAGATTTCTCCGTCAATACCGACAACAGCCGCAATCTCCGAAAGCTGATTCCACATGACCGGCTATTTGTCTCTGAAAGCGGTGTCAGCAGCGCCGAAGATGTGGCAAAGCTGCGGGAAGTCGGTGCAGATGCGGTGCTTATTGGGGAAACCCTGATGCGTGCGCCAGATAAAAAAGCCAAACTTGCCGAATTGCGAGGGATTATATGACCAGAATCAAACTCTGCGGCCTTTCCCGTGTCTGTGACATTGAGATGGCCAATCACTTAAGCCCCGAGTACATCGGATTTGTTTTTGCCTCAAAAAGCAAACGATATATATCGCCCGAAAAAGCCGAAGGATTAAAAAGACTGCTTAAGCCGGGTATCAAAGCGGCCGGCGTATTTGTAAACGAAAATCCGGAAAAGATCGCCCACCTGCTGAACATCGGCCTTATTGACATTGCCCAGCTTCACGGCAGTGAAAATGAAGCTTATATCACCCACCTTCGGCGGATGACCGATAAACCTGTTATCAAAGCGTTTTGCATCCAATCGGCAGACGACATAATGGCCGCCGAACACTGCGCCGCTGATTTGGTCCTCCTTGATTCCGGTGCAGGCACTGGAATGGTATTTAATTGGAACCTGATACAAAATATCACCAGACCATATTTTCTTGCTGGAGGCCTTTCCCCAGGCAACGTGGAAAATGCTGTCGCTGTGCTCCATCCTTTCGCCGTCGATGTGAGCTCAGGAATTGAATCCGGCGGCGTAAAAGACCAGGCAAAAATGGCGGCGTTTGTTGCCGCCGTCAGAAAGGAAGGAAAAGTATGACCAATCCAAATGGACGCTTCGGCATTCATGGCGGACAGTATATTCCCGAAACCCTGATGAATGCAGTTATCGAACTGGAAGAAGCCTATAACTACTATAAAAGCAATCCTGAATTCAATCGGGAGCTTACCAAGCTTTTCAATGAATATGCCGGCAGGCCGTCAAGGCTCTATTTTGCCGAGAAGATGACCCGGGACCTGGGCGGCGCAAAAATATACCTCAAGCGCGAAGATCTGAACCATACGGGGGCACATAAGATCAATAACGTGCTGGGTCAGGCACTGCTGGCCAAAAAGATGGGAAAAACCCGCCTGATTGCAGAAACAGGCGCCGGACAGCATGGAGTTGCCACGGCCACTGCAGCTGCTCTGATGGGAATGGAATGTGTTGTCTTTATGGGAGAAGAAGACACCATTCGTCAGGCACTCAACGTGTATCGTATGCGTCTGCTCGGCGCAGAGGTAATCCCTGTAAAAACCGGCACGGCTACCCTGAAAGACGCTGTATCCGAAGCTATGCGCGAGTGGACTTCCCGTATTTCCGATACTCACTATTGCCTCGGTTCTGTCATGGGTCCTCACCCATTTCCCACAATTGTCCGCGATTTTCAGGCCGTGATTTCCAGAGAAATCAGAGAACAGCTGTTTGCAAAAGAAGGGCGGCTGCCCGATGCCGTAATTGCCTGTGTGGGCGGCGGTTCTAATGCTATTGGCAGCTTCTATCATTTTATCAACGACAAAACCGTGCGATTAATTGGCTGTGAAGCAGCAGGCCGGGGAATTGACACTTTTGAAACAGCTGCCACAGTAAACACCGGGCGTGTGGGAATTTTCCACGGCATGAAGTCCTACTTCTGCCAGGACAAATACGGCCAGATTGCTCCTGTTTACTCCATTTCCGCAGGCCTTGATTATCCCGGTATTGGGCCGGAACACGCTTACCTGCACGATATTGGAAGGGCTGAATATGTACCTGTAACCGACAGCGAGGCTGTGTGCGCTTTTGAATATCTGGCAAAAACTGAAGGTATCATTCCGGCCATTGAATCGGCTCATGCAGTCGCCCACGCCATCAAGCTTGCCCCCACCATGGACAAGGATAACATTATCGTGATTACCATATCCGGCAGAGGCGATAAAGACTGTGCCGCCATTGCCCGTTACAGAGGGGAGGATCTCCATGAGTAAAATTGGAAAAGCATTTGAAAACGGAAAGGCTTTCATTGCCTTTATCACCTGTGGCGACCCCGACTTGGAAACAACCGCCGCAGCGGTCCGTGCCGCAGCTGCCAACGGGGCTGACCTCATCGAGCTTGGGATCCCGTTTTCCGACCCGACTGCGGAAGGCCCTGTCATTCAGGGCGCAAACCTGAGAGCACTCAACGGCGGAATTACGACGGATAAGGTATTTGCATTTGTAAAAGAGCTTCGCCGCGATGTAAAGGTACCCATGGTATTTATGACTTATGCAAATGTGGTCTTCTCCTATGGTGCAGAACGTTTTATTTCTACCTGCAAAGATATTGAAATCGATGGGCTGATTCTGCCCGATCTGCCTTT
>DVIY01000030.1 GCA_018710915.1 Candidatus Gallacutalibacter pullistercoris | reverse complement strand
GAAGAACGTTTTAAAAATATTTTTTAATTACTTTCTAAGTTATTAATAGAATTGGGATTTACGCGGTCATCCTGCGCGATGTAAATAAAGGAATAGGCCGATTCTTCACTGCTGACAGTCCCGCTTGCAATCCACTGAATCTGTTTCTGGCTCACTGTATTTTTTTCATTCCCATAACCGTATACCTGTTTGGGAACATAAATCCACTCCGGACGGCGGCCGAGGTCTTCAACCAGATAATCATACAGCTGGCTGCTTTGCAGCGAAACCTCTGAAACAAAGGGGCTTACCGGACGTTTTTCACTGCACAGATAACCAAACGGCAGGTTCCCGATAATCAGGACCTTTTCTTTTCCCTGCTGGCTCTGCCGGATTTCCGCCACCATCTCTTCGTATGCAACTGCATCCACTTCGTTGGTATAAATCCCCTTTGCCGGGCCTGTTTCCATTTGTACCGTCAATTCAGAAACCGGCAAATCACGATAAGCCAGTCCACCGCGGATAAAAAGCGTGGTGCCCAACAAAAAGAATGCCAGCATTGCCATGCCTACGCGCAGCACTGCTATTGGAATTTCCATCGTACCGGCTTTTACGCTGCGAAGGAGCGGGCCGTAATTTTCATAAACAATCAATACTGCGGCCAACATGGAAGGCAGCATGGCGAAGGAAGCTCCAAAAAGCTCCGGGCCATCGCTCAAATGCGCCCCCAGAGCCATCAGCTGGCCGGGCAAATACAGCCCCAGCAGCAACAGGCGGCTTCTCCGGCTCGGGTTCAAAATGCACAGGATGACCGGCCAGAGCCCCGCGCTTGCCAACAGCCACCCCATTTTTGTGTTGACAGGGACATCCCACGTTGGCTGTGTAATCGTCCAGACCACATTGGCCAAAAAGCAGACAGGCAAAATAATTTTTACTGCCATGTGAAAGATATCCTGAATTTTAAAAGGTAAATCAAACGGCAAGGGCACCCATTTCGAAAGCAAAAGCAGCGCCAGCATTGAAATTTCTACCAGATACAGCACATCCGCCTTTGCATAACCCTGGAAAAAGGTAAAAAATTCTTTTCCATAGGAAGAAAAAGGGCAATCACGGCTGGTAATCAGCCAGGGGAAATAACTGCAAAGCGTTTTCCATCCCAGCAGGTTCCCCAAAAACAGGATGGCGGCAAGCGGAAGCAGGAGGCTTCCCACCAGAAAAAGAAACAGCGGGTACAGCGAGCGCCATCCTTTTTTTTGTCTGGCTGGGCGAAAAAGGGCCAGCAGCACCGCCATTGGCACCATGCCGGGCAAAAAAGATGGATACACCAGAATGGAAAGGCCCGCCAGACAGCCTGCAAAAAAGCTGGTGCGCCCAACATGTGCTGCTTCGCGGCGGTATTCCCAGAGTAAAAGCACCGCTGCCAGCAGCATTGCAAACAGGCCAACTGATTCATATGAAAAATTGATTACCATTCCTGGGACGAAGGCAGCGGTCAGCCAGCCCGACACCATCGCTGCCAGATGGCTGCGGCAAAACTCCAGCAGATGATGGTACACCAGCAGCCCTGCCAGAATCTGTGCAAAGACAAAAACCAGCCTTCCTGCAAGCAGAACGCCGTCCATATTCCCATAAAGCGCACGATATATCCACAAAAACGGGGCAGCCAGCAGCGACCACCCGGTATGGCTGTCCCAGCTGTCCACCAGCGGCAAATCCCCCAGTACCAGACGGTATGGCGCCGCATAATAAGCACTTTCATCAGACCAGTCAAATCCCCGGTATGCACGCCACAAAAACAGGCAAAAAAGGAGGATAAACCCTGCATACGGAATCACCTGTGCTGCCGGATACTGTTTCCTGGTTCTTCCTGTTATCATTTTTAACCAAGTACCCATGATACTCCCCCAACATCAATCATCCAGATTACCAGCCTGTAAGAACCTGATAAATTGTATTATAGCACACTCTTTCATCGGATGAAACCACCTGTATTCCAGGAATTTTCCGCCTGGTCTTGACAGTTTCCTTTCTCTTTCCGTACAATAAAAGCATCTACACCTTTCCATTATAAAGGAGGTTCCCCTTATGGCTCTGCAATCTGGCAGAAAAAAGAAAATTCCGGGCTGGAAGCATTTATGGCTGCTGCTGCTTTTCCCCCTTGGGCTGGGGCTCTACACGCTGGCCGCTGCTTTTCCCGATTTTGCCGAGTGGTATGCGCTTCATCCTTATCACTGGATTTCGCGGGGCATCAACTGGCTGACCGGGCTGGCGCCTGTTTCTGTTGCAGAAATCCTTCTCTACCTGCTGGTACTGGCGCTTTTGCTGTGGCTCATTATCGGTATTTTCCGGCTGATAAAACAACGTGGAAGACGTTTGCGCCGGCTGGCACGGCAGATTTCGTTTTTCCTGTGCGCGGCATCGGTGATATATTTCCTCTTTGTCATTCTCTGCGGCATCAACTATTCACGCATCACTTTTTCAGAGAGCAGCGGACTGCCGGTTCAGGATTCTTCCGTAGAAGAATTATATGAATTGAATGTCTCGCTTGCCGAAGAAGTCTCTTCTCTTCGCGCACAGCTGCCGGAAGACGAAAACGGCGTGATGGAAAGCGGCTTTTCCTCTTCAAAAGAAAAGGCTGAACAGGCACGCATCAGCTATGACACGCTGCAACCGCAATACCCCACCCTGTTTTCCGGGTATTCTTCCCCAAAACCGGTGCTGGCCTCCCGGCTCATGTCGTGGTGCGATATCACGGGAATCTTCATCCCCTTTACATTTGAAGCCAATGTCAATGTGGATGTTCCTGAATATTCCCAGCCCGCCACCATGTGCCATGAATTGAGCCATCTGCGCGGATATATGCGGGAGGATGAGGCCAATTTCATCGCTTATCTGGCCTGCCGCAACAGCGAGAATACTGAATTCCGCTATTCCGGCGCCATGCTCGCGTTTTTGCACGCCAACAATGCTCTGTACAGTGCCGACAGGGAGCTGGGACAAGCCGTCTATTCCTCTTTGTATGAAGGGGTCCAGCGCGACTTTGCTTATAACAGCACGTACTGGAAGCAATTTGAAGGCCCTGTGTCGGAATTTTCCAATACGGTAAACGATTCTTACTTAAAAGCCAACCAGCAGGAAGACGGCGTAAAAAGCTATGGGCGCATGGTTGATTTGCTGCTGGCTGACTACAGAAAGAACAATAAATAAAAAAATATACTAATGGTATAATTATCTGAGAAATCCATGCTTGACATTTACACCAATACGGTACTATAATAAAACATACAAACTGATAACACCTAAAGACTGTGAAGGGAAAAAGACAGATTGTGATTCTTCAGAGAGCCGGCGGAAGGTGCAAGCCGGTGGGTCGCTTTTTGTGGATAACTCACCCCGGAGTTGCTGTCCTGATAAGGGGCAGACGGTTGGCACCGTTATGGGCCGTAGCCTTGTTGGAGGCTGTAGAGGGCTGTGTGCGCAAGCACCAGCTGAACAAAGGGTGGTACCGCGAACCTGTTGATTCGCCCCGGAAAGACTGCATCTGCCGTCTTTCCGGGGTTTTTGTTTTGGCCGGGAACCCGGCCGGCTGGTCCCTTCTCTGCAAAATGCCAACGAAATTTTACTTTATACTGGGAGATGGTTTTATGTATCAAGGATGCAAAAAGTACATTCCGTTTCAGCCGGTACAGCTGAAGGACCGCCAGTGGCCTGACAAGGTCATCACGAAGGCCCCTATCTGGTGCAGCGTGGATTTGCGCGATGGGAACCAGGCACTGGTTACCCCGATGAATCTGGAAGAAAAATTGCTGTTTTTCAAAACACTGGTGGATATCGGCTTCAAAGAGATTGAGGTGGGCTTCCCCTCTGCTTCCGAAACCGAATATGAAATCCTCCGTACACTCATCGAGCGCAATCTGATTCCCGATGATGTGACCATTCAGGTGCTGGTACAGGCTCGTCCCCACCTGATTCAGAAAACCTTTGAAGCCATCCGCGGCGCAAAGAGCGTGATTGTTCATTTCTACAACTCCACTTCTACCCTTCAGCGGAAGGTGGTTTTCCACACCGATATGCAGGGCGTCATCGATATCGCCGTCGAGGGCGCACGGCTCATCCGCAAGCTGACGGAAGAGGAAGTCGCCCGCAGCGGCATCAACATCCGCTATGAGTATTCCCCCGAGAGCTTTTCCGGCACCGAAATGGATAACGCCGTGGAAATCTGCGACCGGGTGCTGGAAGAGCTGGGTGCAACGCCGGACAATAAGGTCATCATCAACCTGCCCAATACGGTGGAGGGCAGCACCCCCAACTGCCACGCTGACCAGATTGAATACTTCTGCCGTCACCTCAAGGGCCGCGACAGCGCCATTATCAGCCTGCACGCCCACAACGACCGCGGCTGCGGCGTAGCGGCTACCGAATTGGGCCTGATGGCTGGCGCCGACCGTGTGGAGGGCACCCTGTTCGGCAACGGTGAACGCACCGGCAACGCGGATATTATGGTAATCGCCATGAATATGTACTCCCAGGGCGTAGACCCGGAGCTGGATTTTTCCAACATCAACCATATCAAGGACGTGTACGAGTCCTGCACCAAAATGAAGGTTCACGAGCGTCACCCCTATGCCGGCGAGCTGGTGTTTACCGCTTTCTCCGGTTCCCATCAGGATGCTATCAACAAGGGCGTGGAATACATGGCCAAGAGCGGTACCCAGTATTGGGAGGTCCCCTATCTGCCCATCGACCCGGCAGATGTTGGCCGCCAGTATGAGCCGATTATCCGCATCAACAGCCAGAGCGGCAAGGGCGGCGCGGCTTTCATCATGGCCCAGAGCTTCGGCTATCATCTTCCCAAAGCCATGCACCCGGAATTCGGCGCAATTGTAAAGGCTGCCTGTGACGCCGAGGGTAGGGAGCTCCAGCCTCAGGAAATCTTCGATTTGTTCCATAAGGAATATTTCGAGATTAAATATCCCTACCACCTCAAGCGCTACAAGCTCTATGAAGAGCATGAGGGGCAGGACGGCGAGACGCAGGTACACTTTGAAGGCGTTCTCCGCTTCCAGAATGTTGACCACGAAATCAGCGGTACGGGCAACGGCCCCATCGATGCTTTCTTCGGCGCACTCCGCTCTGTGGGAATCAATGAATACAAGTTCGTGTCTTACAGCGAGCACGCAGTTTCCTCCGGCGCTGACTCCAAAGCTCTGTCCTACATCCAGATTCGCACCCCCGAGAACAAAATGGTGTTCGGCGTGGGCCTGGACGGCAATATCAGCCTGGCATCCATCAAAGGCATTATCTGCGCCATTAACCGTGCCTGCCGCACGTAATATATGATTTTCAGAAAGGAAATACAGCCATGAATACCTATCAGATTGCAGTTTTAAAGGGCGACGGAATCGGCCCTGAAATCGTAGAGCAGGCACAAAAAGTGCTGGACAAAGCCGGTGAAACCTTCGGTTTCGCCGTGAACTATCAGGAAGCACTGCTGGGCGGCGCTGCTATCGACGCCACCGGTGTGCCCCTGCCGGAAGAGACAGTCACCATCTGCAAAAACGCAGACGCTACCCTGCTGGGTGCTGTCGGCGGCCCCAAGTGGGACACCCAGCCCGGCAGCAACCGCCCCGAAAAGGGCCTGCTGGGCATCCGCGCCGCGCTGGGCCTGTTTGCAAACCTGCGCCCGGCCGTGATTTTTGAGCCCCTGCGGGAAGCTTCCCCCCTGAAGCCGGAAATTATCGGCAAGGGCATCGACGTGCTGGTGGTCCGTGAGCTGACCGGCGGCATTTATTTCGGGGAGCGGGGACGCTGCGAAGTGGACGGCCAGCCCGCCGCCTTCGATACCGAGAAATATTCCGTGCCGGAAATCGAGCGCATTGCCCGTGTGGCTTTTGAAATGGCCCAGAAGCGCCGCCACAAGCTGTGCAGCGTGGATAAGGCCAATGTGCTGGAATCCTCCCGCCTGTGGAGAGAGACCGTTATCCGCGTTTCCAAGGAGTACCCCGATGTGGAGCTCAGCCACATGTATGTGGATAACTGCGCTATGCAGCTGGTGCGCAACCCCGGCCAGTTCGATGTGATTGTCACCTCCAATATGTTCGGCGACATCCTCTCCGACGAGGCTTCCATGATTTCCGGTTCCATCGGTATGCTGGCCTCCGCCAGCCTGAACGACGGCCAGAAGGGCCTGTATGAGCCCATCCACGGTTCCGCACCGGATATCGCTGGGCAGGGCATCGCGAACCCCCTGGCAACCATCCTTTCCGTGGGCATGATGCTGAAATATTCTCTGGAACAGCCGGAAGCTGCCAAGGCTATCGACGACGCTGTCGCCAAGGCCCTGACCATGGCCCGCACCCCTGACATCTGGGTAGAGGGCATGAAGAAGGTCTCCTGCTCCGAAATGGGCGACCTCGTCTGCTCCCTGCTGTAACCCGTTCGCCGGGATGTCGGGGCTTTGCCCCGAACCCCATTCAGGGAACTTTTTTGTAAAAAAGCTTCCCTGAAAACCTTCAAAAAACTTTGTTTACCATTTGCACCGCCCCCATATGGGGGCGGTGCAAATGGTGTATAAAATTCTTCGAGATTCTCAAGAACCTTCTTATAAGAAGGTTCTTGAGCGGGGTCTGGGGCAGCGCCCCGGTATCCCGAGGAAAGGGGTAACAAGAGGGAATGAAGCTGACGTTTGGCAAAGGGGTGCGGGACGGGCTGCCCATTTGTTTGGGGTATGTGTCCGTGTCCTTCGCTTTTGGTATGATGGTAGTGGAAGGCGGCCTTCCGGCATGGGTCGGCGTGCTGATTTCCATGACCAATCTGACTTCCGCCGGGCAGTTTGCCGGGCTGGATTTGATTTTGAGCGGCGGATTATATATAGAATTAGCAGTTACCACGTTTGTCATCAATGTGCGGTACCTGCTGATGTCGCTTTCGCTTTCACAAAAAATCGACCCGGCTATGTCCAGTTTGGAACGGCTGCTGTTATCGTTTGGCGTTACGGACGAGATTTTTGCTGTGGCGGTACAGCAGAAAGAGCCGGTCAACTCCCGGTATCTCACGGGGCTGATTTCCATGCCCTATGTGGGCTGGGCGCTGGGGACCTTGCTGGGCGCAACCGCGGCGGGGATTCTCCCGCTGCCCATCCGCAGTGCATTGGGCATTGCCATTTACGGCATGTTCCTGGCTATTATCATCCCGCCGGCGGTAAAAGCCAGGCCGGTGGCGGTAGTGGTGCTCATTGCGGTGGTGCTCAGCTGCCTGTTCAAATGGGTTCCCGGCCTGAACAGCCTTTCCTCTGGCTGGGTGATTATCCTCTGCGCCATTCCGGCGGCAGCCTTTGCCGCGCTGCGCTGGCCGGTAGAGGAAGAAACGGAGGAAGCATCATGATGGAGAACCTGCCCTATCTTTTAACCGCAATCCTCATCATGGCAGGCGTCACCTACCTGGTGCGGATGCTCCCCCTGACCCTCTTCCGGAAAAAGATTGAAAACCGGTTCGTTAAATCCTTTCTGGCCTATGTTCCCTATGCAGTGCTGGCGGCCATGACCTTTCCCGCCATATTGGAATCCACTTCCAGCCTTTGGTCGGCTTTGGCGGGATTAGCGGTAGCGCTGATTTTGGCTTGGAAGAACCGCAGCCTGCTCACCGTGGCGCTGGGCGCAGTCGTTACCGTCCTTGTGGTAGAGCAGGTGCTGGTATATTTCCAACTGTTGTCTTTTTAAGTCGTATTTGAAAACAAAAAATTGATGATAAAGAGCCGCAGGGAGACGATTTTTCTCTGCGGCTTTTTGCGTCGGTATCAGTTGAAGAATTGCCTGAAAAATGATAAAATATCCCTATAACGGATGCAGGAGGGGCATGTACGGAGTGGGAACTGCTGCTGGCGGCCAGACCGGCTTTCTCCCCTTTTTGCAGGCGCTTCGCCATCTTTCCCAAAACGCAGAAAAGTGACGGGATGAACCCATTCAGGAGGTACTTTATGGAAAAGTCAAAAGTTTATTTTACAGACTTCAGTGCAAAGCCCAACCAGCGTAACCTGCTGGAAAAGCTGCGCCATCTGGTAAAAACTGCGGGTATTGAACAGCTGCCGCTGGAAAACCGCTACACTGCTATCAAAATCCACTTTGGCGAGCCGGGCAACCTGGCTTACCTGCGCCCCAACTATGCCAAAGTGATTGTGGACATCGTAAAGGAAAACGGCGGCAAGGCATTTTTGACCGACTGCAACACGCTGTATGTGGGACGCCGCAAAAATGCGCTCGACCATCTGGACGCTGCTTATGAAAATGGATTTTCCCCCTTCTCTACCGGCTGTCATGTGATTATTGCCGACGGTCTGAAGGGTACTGATGAGGCGCTGGTTCCCGTAAAGGGCGGCGAATACGTCAAGGAAGCAAAAATTGGCCAGGCCATTATGGATGCTGACAACTTTATCTCCCTGACCCACTTCAAGGGCCACGAGGCTACCGGCTTTGGCGGTGCTTTCAAAAACATCGGCATGGGCTGCGGAAGCCGCGCCGGTAAAATGGAGATGCACAGCGCAGGCAAGCCCCATGTTGAGCAGAGTGTCTGTGTGGGCTGCGGATTCTGCCAGAAGAACTGCGCGCATGGCGCTATCACCATCACCGATAAAAAGGCTTCTATCGACCACAGCAAGTGCGTTGGCTGCGGGCGCTGCATCGGTGCATGTCCCATGGATGCGGTTCAGGCTGCCGGAGATGAAGTCAATGATATCCTCAACTGCAAAATCGCGGAATACTCTGCCGCCATCCTGCAAAACAAGCCCTGCTTCCACATCAGCCTGATTACCGACGTTTCCCCCAACTGTGACTGCCACAGCGAAAACGACCGCCCAATCATCCCCGATGTGGGCATGTTGGCTTCCTTTGACCCGGTGGCTCTGGATATGGCCTGCGCAGACCTGTGCCTGGCACAGCCCATCATCCCCAACAGTATTCCCGGTGAAAAAGCCGCCAAGGGCGAAGACTGCGAACACAGCCATGACCCCTTCACCTATACCCACCCCGACACCAACTGGCGTTCCGGCATTGAGCATGCTGTGAAACTGGGCCTGGGCAGCAAGGAGTATGAGCTCATCACCGTAAAATAATTGCTGCATGAGCATGTGCTGCTGTCCTTTTGAAGATGGCAGCGCATTTTTAAAAATCAGGGAGCAAACATATTTAAAATAAAAAGTCCCGGCAGAAAAGAAATTTCCTCTCTGTCGGGATTTTGTATTTACGATTGATTTTCAGCCGTTTCTTCCTGCGGGGCTTCGGTGTCCGGTTTTTTCTTCTCCTGCCAGGGGCAGATCTTCTTTTTTACGACCAGCCCTTCATATTTCAGTTTAAACTGCACCCGTCCCACAAATTTATGGTGACAGGTACGGCATTCAAAGGGCGCCCGGAAGCTTTTATTGCGAAGGCTCCACGGTTCCAGACGGCGCGCCAGCTTTCCGCAGTTCTCACAGCGGAAAAGCAGGTCAGACCGGTGAATATGAGGATTTCCCAAGTCGGTGATAATGACCGTTTTAAACGTCATGCGGTCATAAAACTCCTGCCGGGTAGCGTCCTGTACATAAGAAAGCAGTTTTTCTTTGTCATACAGTTTATGCAAACACTTCAACGAAAGCAAACTGTCATCCAGCGCCCGGTGGTGGTCGATCCCCTCTTCATCAATATTCAGCAGCTGTGCAGCAGTAGAAAGCCCCATCTGCTGCGTGCTGCCGTATTCCATCGCGTCCTCGCAATACTTCTGCAAATCCACATATCCTGTCAGGAACGGAATCTTGTCGTTTCCACAGAAGTATTGGTAATTTTCGATCAAAGTCAGAATATCCGAAGTTCCCCATGTCAGCAGGACAGCATCCCCCATCCATTTGCGGAAATAGCTCTGCACCTGCATGAACTGCCGTCCTCCGGCAAGCTCTTCGTTGGTGATGCTTGTGAGGGTCTTCACTTTCCCGCTGATTTTCTTGCCTACCTGGGGCTTGACCAGTGAAGAAAAAGTATCCACTATTTGCAGGGATTCATCACACTTGACTGCACCGAATTCGATGATTTCATTGATAAACCCCTGTTTTCTGCGGCTGTACGTGCCGTTCCATTCTAAATCCAGGATCACAAACTCCATTTCAGGACTCCAAACCGTTTCCTTATTTTTTGCGGCTGGCCTGCTTCATACGCAGTTCCTTGCTCAGAATCTGTTTGCGCATACGGATGTTCTTGGGCGTAACCTCCACAAACTCATCCTCTGCGATAAACTCGAGGGACTGCTCCAGGCTCAGCACCGTGGGCGGGGTCAGCTTCAATGCTTCGTCAGAACCGGCCGCACGGGTGTTGGTAACATGTTTCTTTTTGCAGACATTGACCACAATGTCCTCGTTTTTGGGACTTGCGCCGACAATCATGCCTTCATAGACTTCCACGCCGGGCCCGATAAACATACGGCCGCGATCCTGTGCAGCGAACAGGCCGTAGCCGGTGGACTCACCGGTTTCGTGGGCAATCAGAGAGCCCTGCTGGCGCTGGGTAATATCCCCCTTATACGGCTCATAGCTGTCGAACACATGGTTCATAATGCCGTTGCCGTTGGTGTCAGACATAAATTCAGAACGATATCCCATCAGTCCGCGGGCGGGAATCTTGAATTCCATATGTGTCATTCCGGTATCACGGGTGCCCATATTGACAATCTCTGCCTTGCGGGAACCCAGCTTTTCCATAACAGCACCCACATAGTTGTCGGGCACTTCAATCATGAGCAGCTCAATGGGCTCGCACATTTTCCCGTCAATCTCTTTCAGAATAACGGTAGGGCGGGAAACCTGGAACTCATAATTCTGGCGGCGCATCTGCTCGATGAGGATAGACAGGTGCAGCTCGCCGCGGCCAGACACCTTGAAGGTATCGGCGGAGTCGGTTTCTTCCACGCGCATAGCCACGTTGGTTTCCACTTCTTTGAACAGGCGGTCGCGCAGGTTACGGGAGGTAACATATTTGCCCTCGCGGCCTGCAAACGGGCTGTTGTTGACCATGAACATCATGGACACGGTGGGCTCGTCAATCTTGACGAAAGGCAGGGCTTCTACGCAGTCGGGGCTGCAGGCAGTTTCGCCGATGTTCAGGTCGGTAATGCCGGAAACAGCTACGATATCGCCCAGCTGTGCGGAATCGGCTTCCACTCGCTTGAGGCCTTCAAACTGATACAGCTTGCTGATTTTCACATTCCTGGTAGTGCCGTCACGATGGCAGAGGACCATGTTGTCGTTCACCTTGATGGAACCGCGCTCCACACGGCCAATGCCGATGCGGCCCACATAATCGTCATAATCGATGTTGGAGAAGAGCACCTGGGCGGGGCCGTTCATATCACCGGCGGGGGCGGGAACTTCCCGCAGGATTGCCTCAAACAGAGGGGTCATATCGGTGCCGGGTGTGTGGGGGTCATTGCTGGCATAGCCATCACGACCGGAGGCATACACAACCGGGAATTCCAGCTGGTCGTCATTGGCGCCCAGCTCGATAAACAAATCCAGCACCTCGTCCACCACTTCTTCGGGACGGGCGCCGGGGCGGTCAATTTTATTGACAACGACTACCGGCTTTTTTCCAAGGCCCAGAGCCTTCTTCAGCACAAAACGGGTCTGGGGCATACAGCCCTCAAAAGCATCCACCAGCAGCAGCACGCCGTCCACCATCATCAGGATGCGCTCCACCTCGCCGCCAAAGTCAGCGTGGCCGGGCGTGTCCACAATGTTGATCTTGGTACCGTTATACATCACTGCGGTATTCTTGGAAAGGATGGTGATACCGCGCTCACGCTCCAAATCGCCGGAGTCCATCACGCGCTCGGCAACCGCTTCGTTTTGACGGAAAATGCCGCTCTGGCGAAGCAGCTGGTCCACCAGAGTCGTCTTGCCGTGGTCAACGTGGGCAATAATGGCGACATTGCGCAAATTATTTCTCGTATCCATTCTCACTTACCTCACTTCAGGAGCTGGCAGAGGACGGATCCCTCTGCTTCTGTTCTTTCTTTACTGATTACAAACAGAGTATAGTATACCACTTTTGGGGCATTTTGTGAAGATTTTCAAACCGGGCACAACGACAAAAAACCCAACAAAAAAGCGGAGTGTATCCCAAACTGCTTTTGTAAACTATGGCACACCGCCCGATTTTGGCTTTCTTCAGCAAAAAACAAAGCCCTGACAAAACTGTCAGGGCTTTTACTGGAGCGGACGACGAGGCTCGAACTCGCTACCTCCACCTTGGCAAGGTGGCGCTCTACCAGATGAGCTACGTCCGCGGAACGTTTGCTATTATATCGAAAATTCAAAGAAATGTCAATACCTGATTTTAAAAAAATTATTTTTTATTGCCGGAATCTGTTTTTCTTTAAAAGAAAAGGCAAAACAAACAATTGTTTGTGCAAAATATTCACATAATATAATTCAAAGAAACAGAACATATTATAATAATTATGAAATATACTTGGAAGACTGTATCCTTGCAAAGTC
>DVIY01000029.1 GCA_018710915.1 Candidatus Gallacutalibacter pullistercoris | reverse complement strand
GGCCTTTTTCGTTCCTCCTGCCAGCCAGCCTCTGTTTTCCCAATGGAAAAATCAGAATCGGCGGGGAAGATGCCCACGCCGTAAAAATTGAAATCGACATGACGGGCTTTCTGCCTCACAGGGCTCGCGTTGCCTTCGGCAACTCTTGCCGATTGTGCGAATGGCTGGCTTTTTACTGGCTCGCTGGCGCTTCGCTTTTGTGGGGGCTCCTCGCCCCCACACTCCTCGCCAAAGGGACTAAGTCCCTTTGGAAACCGTATGGTCGCTCCGCGCCTTACTTTAAAAAGCCCTTTAATTCCTCCTGCGGCAGTGTGTAAATATACGCGTCCCCAATGTCATGAAGCAAAATCAGCCGCAGGTTCTTTCCCGCGCTCTTTTTATCCAGCGCGGTTGCTTTTGCCAGCTCGTCCATATTCCGGTCAGTTTCCGTAGGCAGATGATACCTTTCCAGCAGGGTGACAATTTTCCCGCTGGCTCCCGGCGCGGTCAGCCCGGCGCGCTCTGCGGCTTTGGAAATCAGCACCATCCCAATCCCCACCGCTTCGCCGTGGCTCAAGCCGGAAAAACCGTGGAGCTTTTCCAGCGCGTGACCCAGTGTGTGGCCAAAATTCAGAATCATCCGCTCGCCTTTGTCCAGCGCGTCGGCCTCTACGATTTGCCGCTTGCAGTCCACACACTCATAGATGACCTCTTCCAGATGCTCCCGTGCATCTTCTTCCATCAGGTACTTGAAAAGAGCCGGGCGGCGGATGCAGCCGTACTTGATGACCTCGCCCATGCCGTCGGCGAAGAAGTGGGGCGGCAGGGTAGAGAGGGTGTCAGGGTCGATAAGCACCAGCCGGGGCTGATGGAAAGCACCCACCAGATTTTTGCCGAAGGGCAGGTCTACCCCGGTTTTGCCACCCACGCTGGAATCCACCTGTGCCAGCAGCGTGGTGGGAATCTGTACGAAATCAATTCCCCGCAGGAAGGTGGCCGCCGCAAATCCCGCCATGTCGCCGGTGACGCCGCCGCCCAGGGCTACGATAAAATCGCTGCGGGTAAAGCCGTTTTCCCCAAGCGCCCGGTAAAAAGTCTCCACCGTAGACAGGAGCTTGCTCTGCTCCCCGGCGGGGAACACACAGGAATAGACTTCATATCCCGCCCGGCGAAGGGAATCCATCACGGTTTCGCCATAGAGGGGGAATACATTGCTGTCGCTGATAACCATCACGCGGGTACCGGCGGGAAACAGGGAAAGGCAGTGTTCGCCAGTGCGGGAGAGCAGGCCATGTTCAATGAGGACAGAATAGGGTTTGGCGGTTTGTACGGTCAGTTCCATAAAAAGGCTCCTTTCAGCGGGTGGTACCCGCATCCAAATTCGTGGGGAAACGGCATCGAAAAACAAACAGCTGCCCCGCGGCGGGCAGTGCCCGCACCCAAGTTCGCGGGGAAACGGCATCGAGAAAGAACCAGCTACCCCGCGGATATATGGATTCCAAAGGGGCTTAGTCCCTTTGGCGAGGGGATGATAAGGGGGCGAGAAGCCCCCTTTCCCGCTCTCCGCAGAGAGCGGAAATCTTGTTCCGCAGGGCGCATTTTTGAAAAGTGAATTTGAAATCTTCCGGGGGAATTTATAATTTAAAAGTTGACGCTTGCGTCAACTTCAGGAAGAAAGCCTTGGCTTTCTTCACTTTTCTGCAAGAAAAAAAGTTTTTCTTCTCCGTTCCTGACGAAACTCGTCTCTGTTTTTCCAACGGGAAAATCAGAACCGGCAGAGAAGATGCCCACGCCGTAAAAATTGAAATCGCCATGGCGGGCTTTCTGCCTCACAGGGCTCGCGTTGCCTTCGGCAACTCTTGCTTCTTGTGCGAATGGCAGACTTTTTTACTGGCTCGCTGTCGCTTCGCTTTCATGAGGGCGCTGCCCTCATACTCCCGCCAAAGGGACTAAGTCCCTTTGGAATCCGTATGTTCGCGGGGATACAACTTCTAATTTCTATGCTGCTTCCCCGCGAATCGCCTGCGGGGGCGTCCCCGCCGCTCCGCGCCATTCTTTTGGCGCCGCTTTTTATTCCCCCAGCGCTTCTTTCACTTCTCTACCCTGCCGGAGCAGGCTGAGGGAACAGCGGGCTTTCTGCCTCACAGGGCTCGCGTTGCCTTCGGCAACTCTTGCTGTTTGTGCGAATGGCTGACTTTTTACTGGCTCGCTGGCGCTTCGTTTTCATGAGGGCTCTGCCCTCATACTCCCGCCAAAGGGACTAAGTCCCTTTGGAATCCGTATGTTCGCGGGGATACAACTTCTAATTTCTATGCTGCTTCCCCGCGAATCGCCTGCGGGGGCGCCCCCGCCGCTCCGCGCCATTCTTTTGGCGCCGCTTTTTATTCCCCCAGCGCTTCTTTCACTTCTCTTCCCTGACGCAGAAGGCTTTCCAGCTTTTTTGCATCTTTTGTATCGATAGCTGTTTGAATAGCGCTTAAATTTTCCATCAACGTGCAGAGCTCTCTCGACAACGCTTCGCGGTTTTCCAGAAACAGCTCCGTCCATAATGTCTCGTTGATTCTCGCCACACGGGAAACGTCCCGGTAGCTGCCCGCCGAATACCCTTTATGCCCCGGGCACCGGGGGCTGAGCACATAGGCGCAGGCCAGCGCGTGGGGCAGCTGGGAGGTATACGCAATCATCTCGTCGTGGTGCTCCGGGGTAGTCTTCACCACCCGGCCAAAGCCCATTTGCAGCGCCAGCTCTTCCATCGTGGTTTCTGCCCACTGGGGCGCGCCGCAGGGCACCAGCAGATAGCTGGCCCCCCGGAACAGGGTGGCCTCGCTCACCGCAAAACCGTTTCGCTCTTTGCCCGCCATGGGGTGCCCGCCTACAAATACAAACCCCAATTCCTGAGAAAGCTGTTTTAATTGGGGGCATACCGCGTTTTTAATGCCGCAGGCATCCGTTACGATACACTCTGATTTTAACACCTTCCCATGCTTTCTGGCAAACTCCACCGCCGCCTGCGGGTACAGGCACAGCCAGAGGATATCGGCTTCGGGTAAATCCTCCTCATAGCCCCGGCGTTCAATGGCCCCGCAGGCTACGGCTTCATCCAGTACCTCCGGGTCAACATCCATGCCCAGCACCCGGTGGGGGGTAAAGGCTGAAAGCGCTTTGGCAATCGAGCCGCCGATCAGCCCCAAGCCCACAATCAGAATCGTTTTCCGTTCCATGGCGTTCTCCTTTCGGAATAGTTTTACAAAAGATAAAATTTTGTTACTTGTTTAAAAATTATTTACAATTTTTAATAAATGTGTTATAATTTATCATATAAAAGAGCAAAGAGGTGAGTCCGGTGGGATAAATCTTTCTGTTTGAATTAAATCCGGGAACCATTATCCAATCGTGATGTTTATGATTTATAGATTCATATTGGCTTTCTTACAATTTAAAGAAGGTGGGATTTATGAAAAGCGCTGGAAAAGGCAAGCTCAAGAAAATCATTATCTGGGCGGCAGCGGCGCTTGCGGTGATTGTGTTCGTGGTTATCCCGATTTTCGGGCCGCTGAACCCGCTGGAAGTCCTGCTCCTGCGCATCAAATACCCCGTGTACAGTTCCGCCGGTAGGGGGCTCCCAAATGCAGAACCGCGTGACCAAGTAAATGTAGTAGGTGCGGCGATGTACTCCGACACCATCCTGCATATCCGAATAACAGGCGACGAGGATGAATTCGGTTTGACTCCGTATGGCTACTATTGGACAGCCGAAGTAATCGAAGATCCATCGGGAAAATCCCAACCCGGTGAAGCTATTAGTATAAAACTTTACGAAGCATATGCAAATTCCAAGTATCCCCAGATGCAACCAGGAAGCGAATACCTCGTGATGGGCTGGTTTAGTGAGGAAAATGAAAACGAATTTTATGCTCAGTCTCTGGGTATCTTCTACGTGACATTCACCGGCCACGCCCTGGCATCTGCTGACGAAGGCAGCCTTTCCCTTTCGGGCAAGAAAGTTGACGTCTGCATGGATACCGCGTACCAGTTCATCCAGGAAAACGCGGAATAGCGCGAACCGCTGGAAGCAGCCAAAGAATAATCCCTTTTAAAATTTCCGGTATATGTCCAGGCAGGGGTGAGAAACATGAAGAAAAAGCTCTGGAAAATTATCCTCTGGGCGGTAGTGGCGCTTGCGGTGATTGTGTTCGTGGTTATCCCGATTTTCGGGCCGCTGAACCCGCTGGAGGTGATGCTTCTGCGCGTCAAATACCCCGTGTATAGTTCCTATGGTTTGCTTCCCCCAAATGTAGACCCGATTGGGCCACTGGATATAGAGGGGGCCATGATGTCCTCCGACACCATCCTGCATATTCGGGTAACGGATCAGACGGAAACCTCCGGCGTGCTTGCCAGTTCTTCACGCTGGACAGCCGAAATAATCGAAGATCCATCGGGAACATTCCAGCCCGGTGAATCCATCTGGGTCGTACTTTCCAAATCATCGGAAGGGAAGCGTCCCGAGCTGCAAAACGGGAGTGAATACCTCGTGATGGGCGGCTTTGATGAAGACAGGGAAAAGCATTTTCACGTCAAATCTTTTGGAATGTTCTATGTGACATTCACCGGCCACGCCCTGGCGGCCTCTGACGAAGGCAACCGTTCCTTTTCGGGCCAGAAGGCTGATGTCGTTGTAGATACCGTGTATCAGATCATGCAGAGGTACGAAGAAAAGCGCGCAGCGCGAGAAAATGCCCAAGAATAATCCTGTGAATATCCCGGCCGCTCATGCAGGCCGGGATTTTTCAAGCATTTAGCGCAGCAGCTCGGCCGCTTTTTTTACATGGGCGGCTACCTTGTCGAACTGGTCGGGGGTCAGGGACTGTGCGCCGTCGGAAAGGGCATGGCTGGGGTCGTTGTGCACCTCGATAATCAGGCCGTCGGCGCCCGCCGCCACCGCTGCCATGGCCAGCGGTTCTACCAGCCAGGCAATGCCAGAAGCGTGGCTGGGGTCTACCACTACCGGCAGGTGAGACAGCTTTTTCAGAATCGGCACGGCAGAGATATCCAGCGTGTTGCGGGTGTAAGTCTCGTAGGTGCGGATGCCGCGTTCGCACAAAATCACCTGCTCGTTGCCCCCGGCCATGATATACTCGGCGCTCATCAGCAGCTCTTCAATCGTGCTGGAAAGGCCGCGCTTGAGCAAAATCGGCTTGCGCAGCCTGCCCAGCTCTTTCAGCAGCTCAAAGTTCTGCATATTGCGTGCGCCCACCTGGATGACGTCCACATCTTCGAACAGCGGAATGTGCTCAGCGCTCATGATTTCGGTCACGATGGGCAGGCCGGTTTTGGCTCTTGCTTCCCGCAGCAGCTCCAGTCCCTGCGCTTTCATGCCCTGGAACGCATATGGGCTGGTACGGGGTTTGAACGCGCCGCCGCGCAGGAACTGTGCCCCGGCATTTTTGACGCGCTCTGCCACCTCGCAGATCTGCTCTTCGCTCTCTACCGAGCAGGGGCCTGCAATCAGTGCCAGAGAGCCGCCGCCAATCTGCTGCCCGCCGGGCAGGGTGATGACCGTATCGTCGGGGTGGAATTTCCGGTTGGCCTTTTTGTACGGCTCCTGTACGCGCTTGACGCTCTCCACAAAGCTCTGCGCCGCCACATAATCGATGTCGATGGTAGAAGTATCACCGATCAGGCCCAGCACAGTGCTCTGTGTGCCGACCCAGGTGTTGACCTTGACATTGTGGTTGCGGGTAATGGATTGCGTGAAGTGTTCGAGCTGTTCCTGGCTGCAATCGGGTTTCAAAACGATAATCATGGGTGAATTCCTCCTGTTCACAAATGCGGCGGGCGGTGTGTTTGCGGCGGCCCCGCAAAAAACAACAAAAAAGCGGAGCCACTGCTGGCTCCGCTGATACGCCTGAAATCAATCAGATGATCCTGCCGGCTGATTGCGCCGGCACGATGGCCCCGGAAGCATCACAGTGAAAAAATCTGCACGCGGAAAAATCCCACGCCATAAAATAGCGGGGATAACCAAAGCTGGTAAATCGGGTTGTGCAGATTGCTGCGTTCATGTGTCATACTCCCAAAGCGTCGGGCAAACGCCCGTTTTTTCTATGTATTATAGTAACGGATTCTCGGGCGGTTGTCAATAGCAATTTATCGCTTTTTCGATTTTAAGTGCTAAATCGATTTCCCTTTCTCGATCTTCGTTTGGAGCTGATTAGCGCATTACTTCCTTAGGATATTATTTTTCTTTTTTTGATTCCACACGAATTTAAGTTTGGCTACTCCTTTTCTTTGCGTAACAATTACAGGAAGATATTTTCCGCAGCCTTCACATAAATCTGGCTCCTGAGATAATACCCACTCTTTTTCTGTGTCGTGTGTTTTGTTTATTCGGTTCCAACAATCTAAGCAAAATTCGGACATGGAACTCCTCCTTAGTCATCTTTGGTATAATTTTATCATAATGGCCGTGGTATCGTCAAACCATATTTCAGAAATGGATTTGACAGGAGAAACGGCTGATGAAAATTTATCAATATCATGACCGGTGTAACTGTTCGGGTATCCGAATCAGGCAGCGCCGCGAGGAATTGGGGCTTTCGCAAGAGCAGCTGGCGGCACGGCTGCAGCTCTATGGATTGGAGATGGGGCAGAAAACCATTAGCCGGATTGAAACCGGGCTTCGGGTGGTGCCGGATTACGAGCTGCTGTGGTTTGCCCGTGCGCTGGAAACCACCAGCGGCTGGCTGTTGGGGGAAGAATAAAAAATAAAAGGCAAGCGTTTCTCGAATAAGAAAGGTGAGGATATGAAAGTAAAAGATGCAGTTGCAGAAAGGTTCCGCCTGGGCTGTTTGGAAAAAGACATCAAGCCCAACGAGCTTGCAAACCGTTCGGGCGTTACCCCTTCCACTGTATACAGCCTTTTGGACGAACGGCGGCGGGATGTTTCGATAACAACCATCAAAAAGCTGTGTGACGGGCTGGATATGACGCTGGGCGAGTTCTTCTCGGCGCCCCTGTTTGATTTGCTGGAACAGGAGATCATGTAACAGGAGACGTATAAAAAGCAAACAAAAAAATCCCCTTCCGGAAAATCCGGAAGGGGATCGTTTGTTATGACAAATCAGGCGTTGTCAACAGCGTCCATGTGCTCGATCAGCATCAGGACCTTGTTGGAATAACCCCACTCGTTGTCGTACCAGGAAACCAGCTTGACGAAGTGATCGTTCAGCATGATACCGGCCTTCTCATCGAAGATGGAGGTGTGGGGATCGCCCAGGAAGTCGGAAGAAACAACCATGTCGGCGGTGTAGCCCAGGATGCCCTTCAGCTCGCCCTCGGAAGCTTCCTTCAGAGCAGCGCAGATAGCCTCATAGGTGGTGGGGTTCTCCAGGGTGACGGTCAGGTCAACAACAGAAACGTCCAAGGTGGGAACACGCATGGACATACCGGTCAGCTTGCCCTTCATTTCGGGGATAACCAGAGCGCAGGCTTTGGCAGCACCAGTGGTGGAGGGGATAATGTTGCCAGCAGCAGCACGTCCGCCTCTCCAGTCCTTCTTGGAGGGGCCGTCAACGGTCTTCTGGGTGCCGGTGGTGGAGTGGACGGTGGTCATCAGGCCTTCCTTGATGCCAAACTTCTCATGAACAACCTTTACCAGGGGAGCCAGGCAGTTGGTGGTGCAGGAAGCGTTGGAAACAACGGTCATATCCTTGGTGTACTTGTCCAGGTTAACGCCGCATACGAAGGTGGGGGTCTCCTTATCCTTTGCGGGAGCGGAGATGACAACCTTCTTGGCGCCTGCCTGAATGTGAGCGGAAGCCTTCTCGGTGGAGCAGAAAACGCCAGTGGACTCAACAACATAAGTTGCGCCGCATGCGCCCCACGGGATGTCAGCGGGGTTCTTTTCAGCGTAGAACTTGATTTCCTTGCCGTTCACGATGATAGCGTCGTCGGTGTAGGAAATGTCGCCCTTGTACTGGCCATGAACGGTGTCATAGCGCAGCATGTATGCGCAGTAGTCGGGGGTCATGAAGGGATCGTTGATGCCCACAAATTCGATGTTCGGGTTGTCCAGACCAGCACGGAATACCAGGCGGCCGATGCGGCCAAAGCCATTGATGCCTACTTTAATAGCCATAGAACTAATACCTCCTGAAATTTTGATGAAAAATCAATCTGTCTCTATTGTAAAGCATTCGGGCGCAGATTACAAGACTTTGTTACAAAATTAACGGGCTTTTTTTCTATAATTTTTGAATGGAATCTTGTACGCTCTGCCATTCTTCCCAAAAAACGCGCCCTGTATTTGTACAAGGCGCGTTTTCAAAGATTTTATTTGTACAGAGGAATTACGTTTCATCACTTTCCGGCGGGAAGGGGCCTTCCTTGTCCCGGCCGTCAGTATCGGAATCCATATCATCCGCTTCGCCGTCGTCCTCTTCTTCACCGTCTTCCTCTTCATCACGGGGAAGGTCAGAGGGGAAGTCTACCCCGTACAGCAAGGTAATGCCGTTGCGGTCACGCCGCAGGAAGGATGCTTCACGCCGCATGGAAAGGAGCATCCACAGCGCATACAGGGAAAGGAAGAGCAGCACCAGCAGCGTCGAAACCGGCAGCCCCGTTTGCGGCTCCCCGCCGGTTGCCAGCAGCAGAAGGTCAGGGACAGATGAGACAAGACCGAACAGTATAAACGGCATACCGTACTGGAAAATCTTACGTCTGCCCAAAGCCCCGTGCACACCGGAAAAATACCCTGCCTGTGCATACAGGAAAAGCACTGCCAGCGAGAAAGGAACCAGCACCAGGAAATTCCGGCTGAAGCCGGGGCGAAGCGTATAGCTCATAAACAGGCACAAAAGGTTCAAAATGCCCCATCCGGCGGGGAAAAGCGCGGCAATGGGGTATTCCAGGAACAGCCGGCCGGTACGCAGCAGCGAACCGCCCCATACCATCAGCGTAATCCCGCCGAATATGCCCGAAATCCCGCTGAGAGCGGCAAAAAGCACCTGGTTCCCCACCGGGACCAGCCCGCCATTCCAGCCCGAATCGCCCAAAGCAACCTGTACCAGCAGCAATAGGGACTCTGCCAGGATGGAACCGCCCGAAAGAAGCGAAAGGATTCCGGCCCCCGGTGCCGGATGCGCCCGGTACGGCTCGTTCGGCCGGCGCCTGAGCCGGCACAGCAGAAACAGCGCTGCCGCTGCCAGCGTGAGCAGAAGGATTAAAAAAAGCTGCCATTGATGATCCAGCTGTGATGAGGCGGACGCCTGTATCATCCTTGCCGGCATCAAAACCACAACTGCTGCGGCGAGCAGCCACCATATTCCATTTCGATACATTGCGGGGGACCTCCTTTATCGCAGGCGCGTTTTTTCACGCGCAGAAAGCATCCTGTTTTTCTTTTAATCATACCACGTATGATGCATAGCCGCAAGCAAAACCAAAGCTTTTGCGCAATTTTCATACGGCAAGATTTTATTCATGTAAATACTGGAAAAATGGCATTATTGGTTTGCAAAAAAATAAATTGGTGATACAATAAAACTATCTTTGCAAAAAAGGCTGAAAAGGCCGAAGGCCTGGGGCGTTTCTGAAAACTAAGAAATTGACGGATTTTCCGCAAGCAACAGACAGCTACTGCGTTGATTACAGGAAAAGGCTATCATTTCGACTTTTCAGATAGCCCCTGCAAAAAAGCTGGAAGTGATGAAGGGAGAATGGAAATATGGACCGTTTACGCCGGGCTGCCGCTGCTCTGGCAGCTTTGGCCCTGTTGGCGATGGCAGGGTGCGCTTCTGCCCCGCAGCCGACCATGCAGCTTACCCCACATGAAGTACAGACCGACCGTGCCGATGCAGAAGAGGCTGCAAAGCCGGCTGCATCCCCCACCGCCACGCCGGGCGCTACAGCCAGCCCGACAGCAAAACCCACTGCCAGGCCCACAGCGAAGCCAACCGCGAAACCTACACCCAAACCGACCCTGAAACCGGCAGTGCTGACCGAAGAGAAAAAAGAAGAAATCGAGAAAATCCCGGTCAGGCAGGAAGATGCACAGGAGGACGAAACCATCCAGCAGAGCCGCCCGACAGCTCCGCCCGTGCAGGATACCGTCCCCAAGCCCACCAAGCCCGCTACCCCAAAGCCTACACCGGTGATTACGCCGGCCCCCTCGCCCACCCCGCAGGGCAGCGGAAATCCCTCTGCCACGCCCACGGCAAAGCCGACCCCGACAGCAAAGCCGACCCCTTCGCCTACCGAAGCGCCGTTCCCCAACCAGACCGGCTGGTATACCAAGCAAGGGAACCAGTATTATCTGGTAGAGGGGACCCCCATCACCGGCTGGCAGATTATTGAAGGCCGCCGGTACTGCTTTAACGAAAACGGGATCCGCACCAGCCGCACCGGCATCGATGTTTCCAGCTATCAGAAGAGCATTGACTGGAAAAAAGCAGCCGCAGATGATGTCTCGTTTGCCTTTATCCGCATCGGCGGGCAGTATTACCGCCAGGAGGGCGGCTTCTACCTCGATACCTATTTTGAGCAGAACTATTCCGGTGCTGCCTCGAACGGCATCGATACCGGCGTGTATTTCTTCTCACAGGCCATCACGCCCGAAGAAGCACAGCAGGAGGCGCTGTGGGTCATCAACCAGCTGGACGGCCGCCATCTGGATTTGCCCATTGTGTATGACCTGGAAGACCCGGCCTCGGATTCCCGGTTCCATCTGGCCAACCTGAACCGGCAGGAAGTGACCGACCTTTGCCGTACCTTCTGCGAAACGATTGAGGCGAACGGCTATCAGGCCGCTGTATATACCAACCCTTCATGGATTAACTCCATGCTGTACCTTGACCAGCTGTCAGATTTCCCGCTGTGGCTGGCGCACTATACCTCCGACCTGCTGCCCTCCGGCTCAGACCGGTGGACGTGGTGGCAATACACCAGCACAGGGACCGTGGACGGAATCAGCGGAAATGTGGATGTAAACGTCCTGCGCTGACAAATCAATACAAAAATCCCCTCCTGCAGCAGCAGAGAGGGGATTTTCTTGTTTACATAGTGCTTCCGCCGCGTCGGAAAACTTTCTGTACCCAAAAGCTATCCCGCGAATTGATGGAGTCCAGAGGGGCTTAGTCCCTCTGGCGAGGGGATGATAAGGGGGCGAGGAGCCCCCTTTCCCGCCCTCCGCAGAGGGCGGAACTCTCATCCCGCAGGGCGCATTTTTGAAAAAGTGAATTTACAATCTTCCGGGGGAAGATTGTAAAGAGAAAAACTTTTTGCAAGAAAAAAAGTTTTTCTGCTCTGTGCCAGAAGCAAGGTTATCAAAAAGCAGCATCAGGAAGCTCGTCTTCCTCTGCATGCACCGCGCTGTACCCGTACTGACGCCAGACGGCGCCAATATCGGCGTCCGTGACATACTCCTGTTCACTCCATGACAGATAGAGCAACCCGGACTTCACCGCCACAGGGCAATATACGATTTCATACAGCGTGCCATCCGAAAGGCAAAACCGGAACCCGGCAGCGCCTGAGCCGGCAGCAGGTTCCAGCGCCTGCTCCTGTACAGAAATCCCGTCGAAAACGGCGCACAATGATTCAATATCGGCAGGCTCTGTAATTACCTTTTTTTCTGCGTCCGCAGGAACCACATACCGGAACATCTCTGCTGCTTCCACCTCCGAAGGCGTAAAGGGAAGTTCCACCGCCGCTTTTGGGCGGCACCCGGCCAGAATAACAGGCAGCATAACTGTCAAAAGAAACACGGCCGCTTTTTTCATGGGGATGCTCCTTTCAAACAAACACGGTTTTGTCAAATGGAGACGGCTTTGGGTGTGTTGGAAGGCCGGGCATTTACCGCCCCGATATCTTAATACCCCAGGGCGCTGACAACGGTATCGACAGTCCCCTGGTCGTCCGGCTCCACGGCGGCAGTCAGGATCGTGTTGCCCATACGGATAGCCGTATAATACGTTTCGCTGTCTTCTGCTGTATAGCGGGTATAATACGAAGAATTCAGATGCTTCTGGTTGCTTGGCATAGTTTGTCGCAGCGAACTCAGGGCAGATTTTGCTTCGGATTCACTGCTGCACACATAGAACATCAGGGTAGAGGTGGAATCTTCTTTGGTGGCGGAGTGGATGCTTACCAGCGTGCCGGCATCCTGCTCTTCTACTGTATAGCCGGCTTCTTCGGCGGCTTTCTGAAACTGTTCGGGCGTGGCGGCGCTTTTGGCGGAACATCCCGGCAGCACAAGGACAGACAGCAGCAAGAGCGAAAAAAGAAAAGAAAAGAGTTTGCGTTTCATAACAGGGCCCTCCGATGGATAAAATTGACACAGCCGGTCATCCGGCTGTTTGTATCCATTATACCATAGATGCCCATCAAAATATAAAAAATGTGTAACAAATTTTATGGCGCCCCTGCCGCCAGGCCCAAAACAGCGCCAGCCCCTTTCAATATACGGTTATGATTCCGGATAGGTGAAAGTACCCAGCTCTGTCCCGTTCTGGTCATAGTATGCCATGGTGACCGAAAGGCCTTCGTTGCCGAGTTCTTCTTCCAGCCCATCATATACCTCCTGCAGGGTGGGCTTGAGCGACTCATAGGAACCCTCCATGGTTTCGCGGTAAGCGGCAACCTGTTCCTCGTTCAGCGCCTGCTGCAGTTCATAGCGGTACACCAGGTTGTTCCCGTCTGCTTCAAAGGTCAGGTCCATCCCCATCTCTTCAACGGCTTTTACGACGTCGGCCACTTCTTCCTGGAACTCGTCGGTCTTGATATAATCCTCCAGGGTCGTGGAATTGAAGCTGCACCCTGCCGCGCCAATCATCATCATGGCGGCCAGCAGGAAAGCACATGCGCGGGTAAAGAATTTTTTCATGTTGAATCGCTCCTTTTTTCAAAATCCGGCAGAAAATCTGCACTTTTACCATTGTAGCACACTAAAATTGGGTTCACAATGGATTTTAAAAAATTAGAAATTTTTTTTTACTGCAAAAACCGGCCGGGGCAGCTGCCCCCCTGCCCGGCCTGCTCCTGCCCGCGGTAATGGGCCAGCACGGTGGCTGCAAGCGGGCATCTCGGGTAGTAGAACCGCAGGCAGTATTCCCGCTGCCAGGCGCGCTTTTCTTCTTCTGTCCTGAACTTCATGCCCACCTGCTGGGCTTCACAGTACCCCTCACAGATGATGCTCAGCCGTGATTCACGCTGATAAAACGGGCACACGGCCATTCCTCCGGTATAGTTTGCCATAGCCTGCTTCCTCCTTTTTTGCTTCCCGTGGTTACCACCATCGGGAAGCCCTTTCATATTCTTCCAGATCAAACGAAGGCCCTTCGCCGGGCATATCGCCTGACGGTGCTTTCCGCTGGGAATAGTTCCCCTCCCGTACCTTCTGCCAGTTTTCGGGCCGCAGCAGCCAGTCCAGCGAACAGCCCGTCCATTTGCCGCTGCGTCCTGTCAGGAAATCGCTCTCTTCCACCTGACGGCAGACGCGGCCAAATTCTTCTCTGCTTACCTGCAGGTTCCACAGCCGTTCTTTGCGCAGCGGTGTCCAGTTTGCAGCCGGTTCCGGCTTTGGCAGGGAAGGACATTCTTTTAAAAATTCTCTGCGATACGATTCGAGAAGCGCCGTTTCTCCGCTTCCCTCCGCGCTGCCTGCGCGGGAAAGCTCTGTCTCCGTATCAGTCTCTGTTTCTGTTTCTGTCTCCGTATCAGTTTCTGTTTCAGTATCCGTATCTGTATCTGTATCGGCTTTTTTCGGTTTTTCAAAAACCCACTGGGTTTTTTCGGTTTGTTTGGGTTTTTTCGGTTTTTTACAGGCTCCTTCCTCCACCAAAGGGGGGCGCCCGCCGCGGTGTCCGTTGGTGCGGTTCCGCTCACAGCGCAGCTCATATTTTTCGGTGTCGCGGTCCAGCTGTGAGCGGATGAACGAATACGCCATGTGCTCACAGCCGCGCAGGTGCGCTTCGGCGCCCTCGGATGCATACCGCAGCAGCGCGAGGACTACCCGCCCGCACCCTGCCGGTTTGAGCTCTTCCAGCATGGGCAGCATGTCAAGATATAACAGGATGCTCTTTTTCTTCATAAAACCCCCTCCGATTCCAGCGCGGCGGCAAACTCCCGCTCGGCCTGCTCCATTGCCAGCAGCCCCAGCCGGCTGCCCTCCCGGCGGCAGCGCATCTCGTGCGCCAGGTACTCTTTTTCCAGCTGGTGCAGGGGGCGCTGCGACCCCGCAAACCAACATTCCCGCAGGAACCGCTCTTTTTGCAGCTCGATTTTTCGTCGAGTTTCTGCCCGCTGCCGGCAGTGTTCACAGGGGCCCGGCTGCTTCCAGCTCCCGCACACCGGGCACCAGCCCCCCTTGCCCGGCGGCTTTTCGGGGACATAATTGTCCCGCTGTATCTGCGCCAGGCGCAGGCCATAGTCATTTTCCATATGAAACCTTCCTTCCGCTTTGGAATATACGACAGTGCCGTATACATAATGTACGAAAGTCAGTTCGAACATTTATTTGTTTTTTTCGACGCTTTTCCCTTGACATCCCGTTTTTTTCCGGTTATTATTAGGACACAACAGGAAATTGTTCTGATTTTCGTACTTGGTTATGGATAGAATAGTACGTTTTTAAGAACTTGTCAAGAGGACAAAGCTCGTTATTCAGAACATTTGTGAATAACAACAGAAAAGGGGAACAGGAAATGGCAGAATTGTACGAAAACATTCTGAAGTTATGCCAGCAAGCGGGGATTACCGGGGGAAAACTATGCCAGGATCTGGGCTTTTCCCGAAGTACGTTATCAGATTTGAAATCCGGGCGCATTTCTTCGCTGTCTTCGCAAAAATTGCAGCGGATTGCCGAATATTTTACGGTGCCGGTAGATGCACTGCTCAGCGGCAAAGCTTCTGCCGGGCTGACTGCCCGGGATGAGCGGGACATCTCGAAAAAATTGCAGGAAACCCTGCACCAGCTGGAACACGGCCAGGAAGGGCTGATGTTCGACGGCGAACCGATTGACGACGAAACGCGCGAGCTTTTGTACATAAGCTTGAAAAACAGCCTGGAAATCAGCAAACGGATTGCAAAACAAAAATACACGCCCAAAAAATACAGAGACTGAAATCAGCCTGCTTCGGGAGGGATGTTCATGGACATTCGAAAAACAGTGCTCCGGCTGTGCCGGAAATATGGGACGCGTGACCCGTTTGAGCTGGCCGACGCACTGAATATCCTGGTGCTGAAGGAGCCGCTGGGCGCCATCAACGGGTATTACAACCAGTGTTACCGCCAGAAATTCATCCACATCAACGAGAGCCTTGACCCGTGCCGCCAGCGTTTTACCTGTGCGCACGAGCTGGGGCATGCCGTGCTGCACCCAAAGGCAAACACGCCGTTTCTGCGCGAACAGACCCTGTTTTCGGTTTCGCGGCTGGAAACAGAGGCAAACCGCTTTGCTGCCGAGCTGCTGTGCCCCGATGAAGAGCTGGCGGAATACCCTGAATACAACGCAGAACAGCTGGCCTGTATGCTGGGGCTCCGGCGCGAGCTGGTAGAATACCGCATACAGCAGAACCGGGAAGCCGGAATACAGGGGAACCTGAAATAATCACTGCAAGTATGAGTTGTGCAAAATCCTTTCAAGTCATACAGTTTTTTCGCGTCATTTCAGCGCAGTTTCTCTTTTCCGTTTTCTTGCAAAGAAGGGGAGCATCCTGTATAATAACAAGGTATGAGCATTTCAAACAGGTGCAGAAAGAAGGCGGTTTCTCATGAGGCCGCCTTTTCGGATGCAACGGCCTGCCCCTGTTTTTCTGGAAAGGAAGGGTTTGCATGAATACCATCGGCTTTGATAATGAAAAATATCTGCGCATGCAGTCGGAGCATATCCGCGAGCGTCTCTCCAAGTTTGGCGGAAAGCTGTACCTGGAGTTCGGCGGAAAACTTTTTGACGACTTTCACGCTTCACGGGTGCTGCCGGGCTTTCAGCCGGACAGTAAGCTGCGGATGCTGCTGCACCTGCGTGACCAGGTGGAGGTGGTCGTCGTCATCAACGCCGGTGATATTGAAAAGAACAAGCTGCGCGGGGACCTGGGCATCACCTATGATGTGGATGTGCTGCGTCTGATCGACGTTTTCCGCAACTTTGGACTGTATGTGGGCAGTGTGGTTCTCACTTGCTTCCAGGGGCAGCCGGTGGCCGAGGCATTCCAGAAGCGTCTGGAAGCGCTGGGCGTTCGCGTATACCGTCATTATCCCATCGAGGGATATCCTTCCAATATTGCAAAAATTGTCAGTGACGAGGGCTATGGCCGCAACGAATATATCGAGACCAGCCGCGAGCTGGTTGTGGTAACCGCTCCTGGCCCGGGCAGCGGAAAAATGGCGACTTGCCTTTCCCAGCTGTATCACGAGCACAAGCGCGGTATCCAGGCAGGCTACGCCAAGTTTGAGACGTTCCCCATCTGGAACCTGCCGCTGAACCACCCGGTGAACCTGGCTTATGAGGCAGCCACCGCCGACCTGAACGATGTGAACATGATCGACCCGTTCCATCTGGAAGCCTATGGCGAGACAACCGTAAACTATAACCGCGATGTCGAAATCTTCCCCGTCCTGACCGCCATATTCGAGAAGATTGTGGACGAATGCCCGTATAAGTCCCCCACCGATATGGGTGTCAATATGGCGGGCAACTGCATTGTAGATGATGAAGCCTGCCGCGAGGCATCCCGCCAGGAAATTATCCGCCGGTATTACACCGCCCTGTGCGGGCAGCGCCAAGGCACTGTACGCGAAGAGGAAGTTTTCAAGCTGGAACTGCTGATGAAAAAGGCGGGTGTTTCGACTGCCGACCGCGCCGTAGTTGCCCCGGCGCTGCAGCGTGCTGAAGAGACGGGCGCACCTGCCGCCGCCATGCAGCTGCCAGACGGCCGCATCGTGACGGGCCGCACCTCTGACCTGCTGGGCCCGTGCGCCGCACTGATGCTGAACGCTTTGAAGACACTGGCAGGCATCAGCGATGAAATCCACCTGATTGCGCCGGTAATTATCGAGCCGATTCAGCATTTGAAGGTAGACCATCTGGGCAACCGCAACCCGCGCCTGCATACCGATGAAGTACTGATTGCCTTGTCGATTTGCGCTGCTACCAACCCCACCGCCGAGCTGGCTATGGAGCAGCTAAATTCGCTGCGCGGCTGTGAGGTACATTCTTCCGTAATCCTCTCCCAGGTAGATGAGCGCGTGTTCCGCCGTTTGGGCGTCAACATCACCTGCGAACCCCGTTACGAGAACTGAGAAATCGAAAATATAGAAAGAAAACCACCTGCTGATACAAATAGCAGGTGGTTTTTTGTATATGGTGTGTTGCAAGCTAACGGAAAGTTGAAAGGATTGTAAAATCTGAACTGCTTCATCCAAACAACTTTTAATTTTTAAATTATAATTTTGTTGCCACCGCCTGCTCAGGCCGCAGAGGCCCCTACTTTCTTCCGAAAAGAAAGTAGGCAAAGATTCGCATAAGGGACCGACTTGGTCCCTTATGAATCCTCCACGAATAAAAAAGCAGGAAGCTTTCTTCGTTTCCTGTAAGCCTGAATCGTGCCCAAGCTACAGAAAAAATTACGCTCAACCGCCGTTTGCACAAAAGAAGCGGGAAACTCAGTGGCGGTCGAAGGCGGCGCCGTGTAAACTGGTGACCATGGAGTAAGCTAACAGAACTGCCGCGCACAAATTCCCCGCAGGGGGATTTACAAGCGCGGTGGTTCCGCACCGCTTCCTGCATCGGAACTTCGTGGGGGTTTGCAAAGGAACCAAGGCGGTTCCTTTGCCGCTTCTTTGTGCCCCTTTCTTCTCGCAGAAGAAAGGGCAATCCTCTACCCTCGCCGGGGCGGCGGAGAAACTCCCTCAGGGAGGGAGCCACAAGCCCCTGACCCCCGCGGCTTACTCTGCGGCACGCCAGAATGAGCAAAGCTCAGTGGCGGTCGAAGGCGGCGCCGTGCGAACTGGCGGCCACGGAGTAAAAAGATTGAAGCACCGCAGAAAATCCAACTAAAAACAGGAGCGGCCAAGCGCCACTCCTGTTCAAGAAATTTTGTGATACTATCGGCTTCGCCTCAAAGTAAAGCCGTCCACCTCCCGGTGATGCAAATAGACATTCTGTACCAGCCCATACCCAAAATACAGGCACGCAGCAGAAGAACCACCGGCGCTGAAAAACGGCAGCGTAACACCCATAACCGGCAGAATTGCCAGGCACATTCCGATATTGAAAATCGCCTGAGAAGCGATCATCCCGAAAAATCCGGCACAAATAAAACTTCCCAGCGGGTCACGCGATACACGGGCATCGTGAATGGTTCGAATCAGCAGCAGCACCAGCAGCGCAATGAGCAGCATGCAGCCAATAAAGCCGAGTTCTTCCCCCGCTACGGAGAAAATGAAGTCACTCTGCTGGAAGGTAACACGGTTGCTCTCTACGCGGGGGCCTTCAAACAGGCCGCGCCCCCACATCTGGCCGGAACCGATGGAAATTCTTCCCTGATACTGCTGATAGCCGTCGCCGCGTGCTACCAGCGGGTCATCGAGATTATACACTGCGGTAAAGCGCTTTTTCTGGTATTCTTCGAGAAAATATTTCCACGCCAGCGGTGCAGCAACCAGAATGGCGCCGAACAGCCCTGCGAAATACCGCAGCTGCACGCCTGCAATAAAAGACATCGCCAAAAACATGCAGAAGAAAATCACAGCGGCGCCGGTATCGCCCTGCAATACGCACAACCCCATGGGAACCAGCGCATGGACGCCCAGCAGCGCGACGTGGATAAACCGGCGCATCAAATCCCGCTCTTTTAAAATAGCGAGATGCTTTGCAAAGGTAATCATAAACGCAATTTTTACCAGCTCGGAACTCTGGAAAGTGGTAAAGCCCAAACTGATCCACGCCTTCGCATTTACGCCGTCGTCGTTTTGAATCGAGATACCGAACAAAAGCGTATAGATCATTAAGAATATACTGAACCCCGCCACCACGTACCAGAAACTGGCGATTGCATTATAGTCGATCAACGTGAGAATCCACGCTCCCACCAATCCCAGAACAATTGCTACCAGCTGCGTTTTGAAGTAGTTGGACTCCGATGCACGGGAAACACTTTTCAACAGCAGAAGGCTGTATGTTGAAATGGCAACAATCAACAGGAACAGGAACTTGTCCATATCCTTGATATACTGCCAGATACGTCCGAAAAATCTTGTCAATCTCATTGCTCCTTTCTGAGAATCAAGCTGCGGCCTGCTTCAAACAAAGCAGGATGTCACAGTAAATCTGGAAATGCCACAGTTTACCTACGAAATTATAGCACACTCCTGCATTAACGGCAACGAAAAGTCGCTTTTCTGCCGGTAAGTTCCGAAATTTAACAGAAAATCCACAATCCCGCTTCGCCACAGCGAGCTGACTGAACCGCCGCGCACAAATTCCCCGCAGGGGGATTTACAAGCGCGGTGGTTCCGCATTGCTTCCTGCACCGGAACTTCGTGGGGGTTTGAAAAGGGACCAAGCCGCTCCCTTTTCCGCTTCTTTGTGCCTCTTTCTTCTCGCAGAAGAAAGGGCAATCCTCTACCCTCGCCGGGGCGGCGGAAAACTTTCTCCCCCTTTTCCGCCGGAAAGAATTGATAAATTCCGCCAATTTGGTATAATATAAGAATCTTAGTTTTTAAGAGAGGGAAAAGACATGGAAAACAAAATGGTCCGCACTCGCTTTGCACCCAGCCCCACCGGCTTTATGCATGTGGGCAACCTGCGCACTGCCCTGTTCGAATATCTGATTGCAAAATCACAGCATGGGCAGTTTGTCCTTCGTATTGAAGACACCGATCAGGAACGGCTGGTGGAAGGCGCTGTGGATGTCATCTACAATACGTTGAAGCAGGTGGGTCTTCAGCACGACGAAGGCCCTGATCTGGGCGGCGAATACGGCCCCTATGTTCAGAGCCAGCGCAAAGATCTTTACAAGCCTTACGCTGAACAACTGGTGCGTGAAGGCAAGGCATATTACTGCTTCTGCTCCAAAGAGCGGCTGGATTCCCTCCACAACGAACAGGGGATCGGCGGCTATGACCGTCACTGCCGCGATCTGTCCGCAGAAGAAGTCCAGCGCCTGCTGGACGCCGGTACCCCTTACGTTATCCGCCAGAAAATGCCTGTCGAGGGGGCCACCACGTTCCACGATGCGGTTTTCGGCGATATTACCATTGAAAACAGGGAGCTGGAGGACCAGATCCTGCTCAAGTCCGACGGCTATCCTACCTATAACTTTGCCAACGTCATTGACGACCACCTGATGCACATTACCCATGTGGTGCGCGGATGCGAGTACCTGACCTCCACCCCCAAGTACAACCTGCTGTATGAGGCCTTCGGCTGGGAACTGCCCACCTACGTCCACCTGCCCCTGATTATGGGCAAGAACGAGGACGGCTCTGTCAGCAAGCTCTCCAAGCGCCACGGCTCCACCAGTTTTGCCGGCCTGGTACAGGAAGGCTACCTGCCCGAGACGATTGTGAACTACATTGCCCTCTTGGGCTGGTGCCCCAAGGATAACCGGGAGGTCTTCTCCCTGGCCGAGCTGGCAGAGAACTTCTCCATTGACGGCATCAGCAAGGCGCCGTCTGTATTCGACTATGAGAAGCTGGCCTGGTTTAACGGTGAATACCTCCGCGCCAAGACGCCGGAAGAGTTTACCGCTTTGGCAATGCCCTATTACCAGCAGGTGTTTGGGGATACCCAGGCTGACTGGGCGGTGCTCACCTCGATTTTGCAGCCCCGGGTGGTGCGCCTCACCGATATCCCCGGCATGATCGGCTTTTTGAAGGAGCTGCCGGAGTATGGCAAAGAGCTGTTCATCAACAAAAAGAGCAAGGCAAACCTTGAAAACGCCCCGGTTATGCTGAAAGCCGCCATCGAAGCCCTCACTGCGCTGCCCGAGTGGAATGTATCCGCGATTCACGACCGCCTGATGGAGCTGGCAAAAGAGCTGGAAGTGAAAAACGGCACCCTGCTGTGGCCGGTGCGCATTGCCGCAGCCGGTATGCAGGTGACCCCCGGCGGAGCGATGGAGATTCTGGCTATTTTGGGCAAAGAAGAGTCCCTGCACCGGCTGGAACTGGGCCTTGCCAAGCTGTAATCTTTCCTTATCTATGTAATTCTGATTCCCCTTTGGGGGAACAGGGGAAAGATATAGCAGGAACAGGGCAGAAAAACTTTTTTCTTGTAAAAAGTTTTTCTCTTTGCAATCTTTCACTGAAAGATTGCAAATTCACTTTTCAAAAATACGCCCTGTAGGATAGGGGGTTTCGCCCGCTGCGGCGGGCGACGCAAAGGGGTGCCGTGTGCCAGTGGCACACAATAAGGCACCGACCGAGCCGGCAGGCGAGAATCTGCCCCTTTGGAAACCCCACGATTTTTTGAAAAAAATCGAGTAAAACTTTTATGTTCGCGGGCAAGCATAGTGGAAATTTTCAGCTATTTCCCCGCGCAACCGGAAAGGATGGAAAATATGAGCGAAGAAAAAAAAGAAGGCATGGAGGAAGTGGTTTCCTCCAACTTCATCGATGATTTTATTATAGAAGACCTGGCCGAGGGCGGCCGCTGCGAAGGGATGCAGGTGCACACCCGTTTCCCACCCGAGCCCAACGGCTATCTGCACATTGGCCATGCCAAGGCCATTTACATTGATTTTGGCACCGCAGAGCGCTTTAAGGGCATCTGCAACCTGCGCATGGACGACACCAACCCCACCAAAGAAGACACCGAGTATGTGGACGCTATCAAGGAGGATATCCACTGGCTGGGCTATGACTGGGACGACCGCTTCTACTATGCGTCCGATTATTTTGAGCAGATGTATGACGCGGCGGTCAGCCTCATCAAAAAGGGCCTTGCCTATGTGTGCGAGCTGACCCCCGAGCAGATGCGGGAAAACCGCGGCGATTTGACCACCCCGGCCACCAGCCCCTACCGTGACCGGCCTGTAGAAGAGAGCCTCGATTTGTTTGCCCGGATGCGTGCCGGCGAGTTCGAAGACGGCAAAATGACCCTACGCGCCAAAATTGATTTGGCTTCCGGCAACTTTAACATGCGTGACCCGGTTATCTACCGGATTAACCACATGTCCCACCACCGCACCGGCGACAAATGGTGCATTTACCCCATGTACGACTTTGCACACCCCATCGAGGATGCGCTGGAGCACATTACCCACTCCCTGTGCTCTTTGGAGTTCGAGGACCACCGTCCCCTGTACGACTGGGTAATCGCCAATGTGGATTTGCCCTCCAAGCCCCGCCAGATTGAGTTTGCCCGTCTGGGAATTAACAATACCGTGATGAGCAAGCGCAAGCTGCGCGCACTGGTAGAAGGCGGCTATGTGAGCGGCTGGGACGACCCCCGTATGCCTACCCTGTGCGGCCTGCGCCGCCGCGGCTATACCCCGGCCTCTATCCGCAATTTCAGCGAGCGCAATGGCGTTTCCAAGGTAAACAGCACCGTGGAATACAGCTTTTTAGAGCACTGCCTGCGGGAAGATTTGAACCTCAACGCCCAGCGCGTGATGGGCGTCCTGCGTCCCCTGAAGCTCATCATCACCAACTATCCCGAAGGCAAAACCGAGACCTTCGAGGTGGAAAACAACCCCAACCGTCCCGAAGACGGGACCCGCACCGTTACCTTCTCCCGGGAATTGTGGATTGAAGCCGACGACTTTATGGAAGAGCCGTTCAAGGGCTATTTCCGCCTGTTCCCCGGCAATGAAGTGCGCCTTAAAACCACCTATATTGTCCGCTGCACTGGCTGCGAAAAGGATGAGGATGGAAAAGTTACGGCAGTCTATGCCGAGTATGACTCCGAATCCCGCGGCGGCAACCCCGCAGACGGCCGGAAAATCAAGGGCACCATCCATTGGGTGAATTGTGCTGACGCGCTGGATGCGGAAATCCGTCTCTATGATAACCTGTTTACTGTGCCCGACCCCGAAGCCGGGGATTTCCTCGAGGTATTGAACCCCAATTCCCTCAAGGTGCTGGAAAACGCCAAGGTAGAGCCTTCCCTGGCAAACGCCAGGCCGGGTGATTCCTTCCAGTTTATGCGCCAGGGCTACTTCTGTGTGGACAATCGGGACAGCACGCCGAAGCATTTGGTGTTCAACCTCTCCGTTTCGCTGAAAGAAAGCTTTAAGCCGAAAAAGAAATAAAATTCCCATATCTTCTTCAGGAAAGGCCGCCTGTTTTCAAAACAATTGAAACGGGCGGCCTTGTTTTTCTGTAGAAACAAAAAGCCCCTGCCGGGCTTCCGGCTCTGTTTTCACAAAGCCGGAAGCGGCAGGGGTTTTCGTTTCTGAAAAATCCGAAAGGGAAATTATTTGGTTCCCTCGTAAACAGCAACAGCGCAGGCAACAGTAGCGCCAACCATGGGGTTGTTGCCCATGCCCATCAGGCCCATCATTTCCACGTGTGCGGGCACAGAGGAAGAACCTGCGAACTGAGCGTCGCCGTGCATACGGCCCATAGAGTCGGTCAGGCCATAGGAAGCCGGGCCAGCAGCCATGTTGTCGGGGTGCAGGGTACGGCCGGTGCCGCCGCCGGAAGCAACGGAGAAGTACTTCTTGCCGTTCTCCAGGGCCCACTTCTTGTAGGTGCCTGCAACCAGGTGCTGGAAGCGGGTGGGGTTGGTGGAGTTACCGGTGATGGAAACGTCAACACCCTCGTGCTTCATGATAGCAACGCCTTCCAGAACGTCGTTAGCGCCGTAGCACTTCACAGCAGCGCGCTCGCCGTCGGAGAAAGGCTTGGTTTCCACAATGTTCAGCTCGCCGGTAAAGAAGTCATAGTCGGTCTTCACATAGGTAAAGCCGTTGATGCGGGAAATGATATAAGCAGCGTCCTTGCCCAGGCCATTCAGGATGATGCGCAGGGGCTCTTTGCGGGCGCGGTTAGCGGTACGGGCAATGCCGATAGCGCCTTCAGCAGCAGCAAAGGACTCGTGGCCAGCCAGGAATGCAAAGCACTTGGTCTCGTCACGCAGCAGCATAGCGCCCAGGTTGCCGTGGCCCAGGCCAACATTTCTCTGCTCGGCAACGGAGCCGGGTACGCAGAAAGCCTCCAGGCCGATACCGATAGCCTCGGCAGCCTCGGAAGCGGACTTGACGCCCTTCTTGATAGCGATAGCACAGCCCAGGGTATAAGCCCAGCTGGCGTTCTCAAATGCGATGGGCTGCACGCCCTTTACGATCTTATCGGGATCAAAGCCCTTGCTCAGGCAAAGCTCGCGAGCCTCTTCGAGGCTGGCAATGCCATACTCGGCGAGACACTTTTCGATCTTGGCAATTCTTCTTTCCTTGCCTTCAAACATGACATCGTTCGCCATTACAGTTTGTCCTCCTTTATGGTCTCTTTGACTTATTCTTCGCGGGGATCGATATACTTGGCAGCGCCGTCAAAGCGGCCATACTGGCCAATATTCTTCTTGAAGGCCTCGTCGGGGTTCACGCCGCGGCGGATATCTTCCAGCATCTTGCCCAGCTTCACGAACTGGTAGCCGATAACCTCGCCTTCCTCGTCCAGAGCCATCTTCAGGACATAGCCCTCGGCCATTTCCATGTAGCGGACGCCCTTGGCGCCGGTGCTGAACATGGTACCTACCTGAGAACGCAGGCCCTTGCCCAGGTCTTCCAGGCTGGCGCCTACCGGCAGGCCGCCCTCGGAGAACGCGGTCTGGCTGCGGCCATAGGCCAGCTGCTTGAAGATTTCACGCATGGCAACGTTGATAGCGTCGCACACCAGGTCGGTGTTCAGGCACTCGAGCAGGGTTTTGCCAGGCAGGATTTCGGCAGCCATAGCAGCGGAGTGGGTCATGCCGGAGCAGCCCAGGGTCTCGACCAGGGCTTCCTGTACGATGCCTTCCTTCACGTTCAGGGTCAGCTTACAGGCGCCCTGCTGGGGAGCGCACCAGCCGATGCCATGGGACAGGCCGGAGATATCGGAGATCTGGTAGGATTTTACCCACTTACCTTCCTCCGGAATCGGAGCGGGGCCATGATGGGGGCCCTTTTTGACAGTACACATCTTTTCCACTTCTGCGGAATAATTCATATCGGTACTCCTTTCGGTTTCAGAATGCTGCGGGCCATGGACAAAATCATGGCCGTACTATAGGAATATTATAAGCAATTTTCTGTATTTTCGCAAGTACTGCGTGAAACTTTATTAAAATTCAGCAGAAATTCCATGTTTTCTATAGGCAAATTCTCTGGCGCTTCTTCTTTTCTC
>DVIY01000269.1 GCA_018710915.1 Candidatus Gallacutalibacter pullistercoris | reverse complement strand
TGGATACCAGACTGCTGCCGGTTTTAGATGAAACCCTCGCGGATTATCCAAATGCCAGTGTGGTATATGGCGATGTGATGAAGCTGGATTTGCATCAGCTGCTTCAGAAAGAGTTTCCGGGAATGAGAGTGGCGGTCTGTGCCAATCTGCCTTACTATATTACTTCCCCCGTTATTATGAAAATACTGGAGGAAAAGCTGCCTATTACAGCGTTGACAGTGATGGTGCAAAAAGAAGCGGCTGACCGCATTTGCGCAAAACCCGGAACCAGGGCCTGTGGTGCAGTAAGCGCGGCAGTGCAGTATTATGCCGAGCCGGAAATTCTTTTTCAGGTTTCCCGGGGCAGTTTTATGCCTGCCCCAAATGTGGATTCTACTGTTATCCGGCTCAATGTTCGGCGTGAGCCGCCGGTGCAGCTGAAAAGTGAAGAGCACTTTTTCCGGTTGGTGAAGGCTGCTTTTGGACAAAGGAGAAAAACAGCTTTGAATGCGGTATCATCGGGGTTGGCGGTGCCAAAAGCACAGGTAGCAGAAGCTATGCAGCGTGCGGGGATTGCCTCGAACGCCCGTGCGGAACAGATGACTCTGGAGATGCTGGCTGCTTTTTCCAATGAACTGGGATAAATAAAAGGGGGCAGGAGGAATATGGGGAAAATCAGGAAATTGCCGCTGAAAGAGTATGAGCGGTGCGCAGAAATCTGGGATATGAGCGAAAATCCGGAACAAGCTGCTGAATGGAAACATGAACTGGAGCTGGGAAAGCGGATTATTTTTGTGTATGAAGAAAACGAAGCGCTTCTTGGAGAAGGCGCGCTGGTGCTGGAAAAAGCAGATCCGGATTATACCATCCCTGGGAAACGGGCTTATGTATCGCATATGATTGTCCGCGAAGAATACCGCAGCCGGGGGATTGGCGGTGCAATTCTTGATGTGATTTTTCGTGAAGCAGAAAAATTGGGACTTACAGAGCTCTCAATAGGGGTGAATGTAGATAATGAGGGCGCTTTGCGGCTGTACCGGCGTAAGGGATTTACCCATCAGATTTTTCATGGCCGGGATGAGCTGGGGGAATACGTCAAGCTGTTGGCACATCTGGATGAACCGGCTCAGGAAGAAGGCGGTATTTTTACCTGTTATTTTGCTTCCCGGGCAATGCTGGTTGCTTCCGCTGTGTTTCTTTTCGGCTCTATGGTGCTGGGCCCGCTGCAATATACAGACCTTTCAGTTGCTTTTGGCGGAGCTTCCATCATACTTTCGCTCTCTGGCATGCTGCTTGGTTTTTCTTCTTGGGACGAAGAAAAATAAAACTTGTGAGGAAACCGATACCCAAATATTAAGTAAAGTCTGGAAAAACTTTTATTGCCAATTTTTGATAAATTTTGTTTTTTATAGTTTTTTGTGTTAAAATCGAGCCATACAGATTAAGATAATGGAAGGAGAGACTATCATGGGAATTGATTGGGAAGAAATTTTGGGAGCAGAAGGCGAGGATTTGGCACGCGCTTATGACGACAGCATTCCCGATGACGGCTGGGACGACGAGCAGGAACCGTTTTACGGTCAAGAGATCCAGGAGAGTCAGGATGACCAGGACGATCTGTATGAGCAAGAGGATGAGGATAATATCGACTTGCAGATGCGTTTGACAAACTGGTACTATTGCTTGGAGAGAATCGCCCATCTTGACCCGGACAGTACGCTGGCGCAGGATATCATAGAAGGAAAAGTAGATCTGGGTAAATATGAGCGGCAGGATCTGTTAGAAGTGATGGATGATTTGCAGGTTGAGAAAGTCGAGAGAATGCTCAAAAATTATCCAGAGCTGGATTGGTCGGTCCCTTCCACAGAGCTGTTGTTGGAATTGGATAGACGGGAACAGAATAACGAACTGGAGCCGGTAGAAACGCCGGATCTGGATGAAGCAATTCGTTTGGTTTCCGAGGAGATGGATCGTAAAGAGTCCAAAAAGAAAAGTCAGGAATCGGCTGATACAAAAATCTTATCAGAAAAAACGGAAGATATCCCTGAATTTGGCCTCGATCTTGATCTTTAATGATTGTTGAACGGTGAAAAACGAATATCTGCACAGTTTTTAATGCTGTGCAGATATTCGTTTTTGTTTTGAGGGGAATTGGTTTGAATGATACGGTGCATGCTCGACGGAAGACTGTGGTTGTGGTATACTAAACCGGGAGTTTGCTTTTATGGGAGGAGACCTTTTATGGGGGAGCAGATGGAGGAAAAAACAAAAAAAAGAATTTGTGTCGGTCTGTTAGCTCATGTAGATGCCGGTAAAACGACCCTGACAGAACAGCTTTTGTGTCACGGCGGTGCACTCCGCCAGGCTGGAAGTGTTGATAGAGGAACAGCTCGAACCGATTTCCTTTCCGTGGAGCGGGAACGGGGAATTTCTGTCAGAACATCTACTGCTGTGCTGACCTATCAGGGGGAAGAGATCAATTTGATTGATACGCCCGGCCATGTGGACTTTGCTGCGGAAGTAGAACGTTCTCTCGCTGTGCTGGATATGGCAGTACTGGTGATTTCTGCGGTAGAAGGAATCCAGGCACAGACGGAAATTCTGTATGAAGCTTTACAGCGTGCTGGAGTGCGTGTTGTTTTCTTTTTAAATAAGATTGACCGGGTTGGCAGCCGGTGCGAAGAAATCATCGAAGAGATTCGCGAACAGTTTACCCCTCATCTGGTAGTTTGTACTGAAATTTCGGGAGAAGAAACCAGGGAATGTACGGTGCATCTGCGTTCGCTGGAAGAAGAACCATTTGCCGGAGAAGTGCTGGATGAAGTAAGCGCTTTTGATGAAAGTGTGATGGAACGGTATCTGGAAGATGGAAGTATTCCAGTCGAAGATCTTGACAGTGCTTTTGGACAGTGTATAGAGCGCGGGGAGATTTTCCCGGTACTATGCGGAAGCAGCTTGATGGATGCAGGCGTGCAGGAATTGCTGGCCTTTCTGGTGCGGTATGGCGCCCCGGTGAAAAATCGGGCGGACGATGCGCTTTCCGGTGTGGTATATCAGATTACACATGATAAAACCATGGGAAGAATCGCACATGTGAGATTGTTTGGCGGGAGTATCCGAAATCGCGATACCGTGGCATTTCATACACCCGGAAGCGAGAAGGTGCAGGAAGGAAAAGTCAGCCAGATTCGCCAATATTTGGGCAGCCGTGCATCCGATATGGGAGAGGTAACGCGTGGGCAGATAGCGGCGCTTTGCGGACTTTCCAATGTGAAAGTGGGCGATATTCTTGGAGAAGCCGCCGAAATGATGGGATGCCGGCTGGCGGCGCCGCTTTTAAAAGTGCGTGTGCTCCCGGAAAAACCGGAACAGCTGCATGCGGTATTGGAGTGTTTCCGGGAACTGGACGCGGAAGACCCAACCCTTCAATTGGAATACTACCCGGAAGAGCAGGAAATTGATGTATGCATCACCGGCACTGTACAATTGGAAATCCTGGAAGCGCTGGTACAGGAACGATACGGGCTTTCTGTGCGTTTTTCGCCGCCGACGGTATTGTATCAGGAAACTCCGTCTTCTGCGGGAAGAGGCTTTGAAGCCTATACCATGCCAAAGCCCTGCTGGGCCATTATTGAGCTGGCAATTGAACCGCTGCCGCGTGGGAGCGGGTTTGTATATGATGCGCATGTTCCGAACAACCAGATTTTCTACCGCTATCAGAACCATGTGCGGGAGGCGATGCCGCGGGCACTGCGGCAGGGGCTTTATAACTGGCCGGTTACCGATTTAAAAGTAACACTGATAGGCGGAAGCCATCATACGATTCATACCCATCCGCTGGATTTCTTCCTGGCTACGCCCATGGCTTTCATGAACGGCTTGGTGAATACCGGTTCGACTTTGCTGGAACCCATTCAGACCATGCGTATTACCGCGCAGGAAGAATTTTCGGGTAAGCTGATTGGCGATATTATCGCCATGCGGGGAACCTTTGATACGCCGGTGATTCGAAACGGCAGTGTGACACTGGAAGCACGGGTGCCGGTAAGTGAATCTCTGGAATATTCGGTGCGGGTGGCCTCTCTGACAGGCGGCCGCGGTGTGCTGAGTACCCGTTTTGCCGGATATGAGGTTTGCCCAGAAGGGTTGGGTGCTGCAGCCAAACGTCACGGAGTGAATCCGCTGGATCGGGAAAAGTGGATTTTAACCCAGCGCAGTGCGATGTCGGGAGCAGGCAACGAAATGTAACGCTGCCTGCCGCTATCCCCAAACAGTAAAAAACGGCGGAAAACCGGGAAAAAAACACTTGACGAATCCCCGGGACATGTGCTACAATGAATACACCTCATAAAGGGGTTCTTTTTTTTGCGCCCTTTTCAAATGAGGGAGGCTGGGCCATTCGGGAATCCAGAAGCTGCCTGCCGTAAGGGAGGAGCTGCGGGGCTTCCGGATCAAGACCTAAATTTTTTCCGTTAAACGGGAGGTGCCGTCATGAGAGTAAAAGTCGTTTTGGCATGCACAGAGTGCAAGCAGCGCAACTACAACACCAAGAAGAACAAGAAAAACGATCCTGACAGACTGGAAATGAATAAGTACTGCCGGTTCTGCAGAAAGCACACCCTTCACCGCGAGACCAAGTAAGGCCGGGGGGAAAGAGTAATGGCTGAGAAAACAACTCAGAAAAAGCCGAACGCTTTGGTTCGGGCGTGGAAAAGCAGTTCCAAGTTCTTCCGCGATACCAAAAATGAGATCAAGAAGATTGTTTGGCCGGCTCCCAACGCGGTTTTTCGCAACATGGGCGTTGTGCTGGTGACGATCATCGTGATCGGGGCGTTCATCTTCGGCCTGGACACCGCTTTTATGAAGCTGCTGGGTCTCGTTATGAATATTGCCGGCTGATCCGCTTGCGATCAGATTTGGCTGCTGCGGAGGAATGAAGAATGGCAGATGAATCCAGATGGTACGTTGTACATACCTATTCCGGGTATGAAAACAAAGTAGCATCCAACCTTGAGAAGACGGTGGAAAACCGCCAGCTCCACGACCTGATTCAGGAAATCCGCGTTCCCACCGAGACCGTGACCGAGGTCAAGGACGGAAAGCAGCGCGAAGTGGAGCGCAAGATTTTTCCTGGCTATGTGCTGGTGAAAATGGTCATGACAGACGAATCCTGGTACATTGTGCGCAATATTCGCGGATGCACCGGTTTTGTCGGCCCGACTTCCGACCCTATCCCGCTGACGGATGCCGAAGTGGCGCGTCTGGGCGTAGAGCAGAAGGAAGTGGAGGTTTCTTATGCCGTGGGCGATTCCGTTCAGATTATTGACGGGCCGCTGGAAGGCTTTGTGGGTACTGTGGAAGAGCTGGATGCTGAGAAAAACAGTGTTCGCGTTATGGTATCCATGTTTGGCCGTGAAACCCCGGTAGAGCTGGAGCTCAATCAGGTGGAAACGGTGGAGTAATACGGGTTTTCCGTATATCAGAATTATGATAACAGGCCGCATTGCGGTATTTGTTATGAGGGGCATAGCCCCTGTGGGAGGAATGTGCCCAAAGGGTGCATCCCGCCATCTACCACGAATTTTGGAGGTGCAAGAAAATGGCTCAAAAGGTTACGGGCTTTATTAAGCTGCAGATACCTGCTGGCAAAGCAACCCCGGCGCCCCCTGTTGGACCGGCACTCGGCCAGCATGGCGTCAACATTATGGCGTTCACGAAGGAATTCAACGAGCGCACCAAGAACGATGTGGGTCTTGTGATCCCTGTCGTTATTACGGTCTATGCTGACCGCTCCTTCACATTTGTCACCAAGACTCCCCCTGCTGCTGTTCTGATTAAGAAGGCTTGCGGCATCGAGAGCGGTTCGGGCGTGCCGAACAAGACAAAGGTTGCGAAGATTACCCGCGAACAGGTCAAGAAGATCGCCGAACAGAAGATGCCCGATCTGAACGCTGCAACCATCGAGACCGCCATGAGCATGGTGGCCGGTACCTGCCGCAGCATGGGCGTTGAAGTCGTCGACTGATCACCCGGGTGGGAGGAACTTTTATAAATCCGATATTTACCACTCAACAGGGAGGACTAACCAATGAAACATGGTAAGAAATATGTCGACGGCCTTAAGCTGATCGACCGCAGCAAGTTTTATGATACTGACGAAGCACTGGATCTGTGCATCAAGACCGGTACCGCCAAGTTTGACGAGACCGTGGAAGTGCACGTAAAGCTGGGCGTTGACAGCCGTCACGCTGATCAGCAGGTTCGTGGTGCTATCGTTCTGCCCAACGGCACCGGCAAATCTGTCCGTGTGCTGGTTATCTGCAAGGGCGAGCAGGCTGATGCAGCACAGGCTGCTGGCGCTGATTTCGTCGGTGCAGAAGAAATGGTTCAGAAGATCCAGGGCGGCTGGATGGATTTTGACGTGGTCATCACTACTCCCAACATGATGGGCGTTGTTGGCCGTCTCGGTAAGATCCTTGGTCCCCGTGGCCTGATGCCTAACCCGAAGGCCGGTACTGTGACAATGGACGTTGCTAAGGCTGTTCAGGAAGCTAAGGCTGGTAAGATTGAGTATCGTCTGGACAAGACCAACATCATTCACTGCCCTATCGGCAAGGTTTCTTTCGGCCAGGAAAAGCTGATGGAAAACTTCAACACCCTGCTGGGCGCTATTGTGAAGGCAAAGCCCGCAGCTGCTAAGGGTCAGTATATCCGCTCTTGCGTGGTTGCTTCCACCATGGGCCCTGGCATTCGCATCAACCCCAATAAGGTTGGCTAAGAATTGCTAAAACTCTGAGAATCCTTTTGGGATTCTTGTAGGAATAAGAGAATCTATATCAGAGGCTCATTATTTCCTGGCGTTTCCTTGACAACATGATTTTTTCATGCTATAATTGTAAAGCTGTTTTTCCAAAGACAGCAGGTGCAGTTTGCTTAAAGGAAGAAATTCCAACCTGCCGAGGGAGCGCTTATCAGAGACGATTTTACTGTTAAAGTAAAATTGGAAGCGATGATATGCCCTTTCCGCGGCAACGCGGAGAGGGCTTTTTGCATATGACTGTGAAAACCGGTCGAAGCCTTCCCGAAAATGGACAGCATATTTTCATGTACGTGGAGGTGAAACCATTTGCCAAGCGAGAAGATTTTAGAGCAGAAGAAACAGCAGGTGGCTGAACTCAGCGAGAAGCTGAAGAGCTCTGTTACCGGTGTGATCGTTGATTACAAGGGTATCACCGTAGCTGACGACACCAAGCTGCGTAAGAGCCTGCGTGAGGGCGGCAACGAGTACAAGGTCGTGAAGAACACCCTGCTCGGCCGTGCCCTGAAGGAAGCCGGCATCGACGGTTTGGACTCCGTTCTGGAGGGTACTACCGCTATTGCCATTTCCCAGGAGGATTATGTAGGCGCTGCAAAGGTTCTTTGCGAATATGCCGAGAAGAACAAGAACTTCACGGTAAAGGCCGGCTTTGTTGACGGCAAAATGATCGACGCAGAGGGCGTTAAGAATCTGGCTAAGCTGCCTTCCAAGGAAGTCCTGCTGGCTCAGGTTCTGGGCGGCTTGAATGCTCCCATCACCGGCTTTGCTACTGTGCTGAACGGAACCATGAAGGGTCTGGTCGTTGCACTGAACGCAATTGCCGAGAAGAAGGGCGCAGAAGCCTAATTTTCACGGAATTTTCTGTGAATCAGGGCAGTATTGTGGGACGAATATCTGCTCTTATCAAAAGTCCTGAAAAATATGAATTCAAATTATTTTTTGGAGGTATACAACCATGTCCGAGAAAGTTGTTAAGCTGATTGAAGACGTAAAGGCTCTCACCGTTCTGGAGCTCTCTGAGCTGGTAAAGGCTCTGGAAGAGGAGTTCGGCGTTTCCGCCGCTGCTCCCGTTGCCGTGGCTGCCGCTCCGGCTGCCGCCGCTGCTCCCGCTGCTGAGGAGCAGACCGAGTTCGACGTAATCCTGAAGTCCGCTGGCGCCAACAAGATCCAGGTGATCAAGGTTGTCCGCGAGATCACCGGCCTGGGCCTGAAGGAAGCCAAGGCTGTTGTGGACGAGGCC
>DVIY01000268.1 GCA_018710915.1 Candidatus Gallacutalibacter pullistercoris | reverse complement strand
AGGTGGTCAGCCGCCCATGTTGCCGACCTGCTTGTTCAGGTCACCGTCGCTGTCGCCGGTGGATTGCTGCACATCGCCGGGGACTACCCAGCCAAATACAGGATCATAGACAGCGCCGATGCCATTGCTGGAGCCGGGGGCCGGCTCATTGCTGGAAGTGGATTCCTCTGCGGGAGGAGCAGTGACTTCCGGTACTGCCGGGTCGGGATTGACCTCATGCTCTTCGCCGGGGTCTTCGATCTCCGTCTTGCCTTCCAGCACAGGGGGAGGCGTTTCTTCCGGCTTCTCCGTATCGGTAAAGTCGATTTCAACCTCGCCCTCGGATTCTGAGGTCACCTTGGGATATTCCTCTTCGGCGCTGGAAGACTGACCGGGCGCATAGGCATCTGCGCCCCCGCCTCCGTCGCCAGACTGCACACCGCCATCCGACCAGTCGCTGCTGGTGCTGCTGGGCGGGGATTCATTCGGCCGGAATTCTTCCGTGCGGTCCCGGCTCACGAACCAGCAGATGCCCAGAATGGCAACGCAGAGGACGGCCAGGGCCGAAACAATAAAGCCTTTGGATTGAAAAAACTTCTTCATGTGTGTCCACACTCCTTTTTGCTGTTATATAAAGCCTATACTGCGGAGCTGACTGGAATTTCAACAGCGCCGCTAAAATTTGGTGTTGTGGTAGCCGGTCAGCTCCACCCGCTGTGTGATGGCGGGGTAGCTGTGGCCGAACATTCGGATGTAAAAATCTACATCACAATAGAAAACATATTCCACCCGGTCGCCCACCACATTGAACTCCAGGCTGATGTCGGATACCTCATAGTCCTCGGTGGAAAGCGGGATCTTCTCCGCCAGGCCGCCGGCGACCGTGGCCTCCAGCATTTCCGTATAGTCATTGCTGGAATAGAGGGTGCGCAGGTATTCCTCGAAGTTGGTTTCCCGCTGGGAGCGGTAGGTGTCCGCATAGATGGTGGCGCTCAGGTTGTTCAGCTCCATTTTGGCGCCGTTGCGGATGTTGATGCAGGTGATCCGCACCGAGGCGTACAGGAGCAGGAAAGAGATGAGCATGACGACCCCGACTACAAAAAAGCAGGCAAAGAAAGTGATCTCGCCCCGCTCGTTGCAAAGCGGCCGGCGCAGCCGTGAAAGAAAACGCTTCATAGGCCACCTCACTTCCAGTAGTGCTCGCTGACGCCGGAGCCGCGTGCCACCACCGTGATGTTGACCAGATCCAGGTTCCAGAAGCCGCCCAGCTTGGCCTCGCCCTCAATGGTGATGTAGAAAGGGGTCCCCAACTGGATGGCCCGGGACATCCCGGACGGCGTAGGCGTCTTGTATGTGGCATCGATGGAGTATGTGATATTCTCCGCGCCCTCGATCTCCGAGCACAGGAAGTCAAAGAGCGAGTCGGTCTCGCTGTTGATACCGCCAGACAGCTGGATCTGCTTGACCATCTGATCTGCCGCATGGTCTAACTCCTGCTTTGTGGAGATGATGCTGAACAGGTCGATGATAAAGGCCAGCAGGATGACGGCGATGAAGATGAACACCACCGTGGAGAAATAGTTGGCCTCGCCCCGTTCGCTCTTCAATGCCCTGCGGACTTTTTGCAGGAAAGTATGAATGTGAACCACCACCTTTACTTACAAATGAAAAACAGCCGTCCCGACCGGAACGGCTGCATTACAAAGTTTTGACTGTACCAAGTATAGCAGATTTGGATTTACGGCGAAAGGGCAGGACTGCGCCAATGTATGGGCAATCCTGTGCCAATTCAATGTGTTGTTAAAAGCAGGAATGACAATCACACATCATCTTATTTAAAAATAATGTGTGATTGTCGAAGCAACGGAGACGAGTTCTATACGGTCTGCATGATGCTCACGAGAAATCCTACGCACAATTACAGCAGTGATTCAACCAGTTGATAGATGTCGGTGAATGGATTAACGGCGATCCCAAACGGTTTATTGCAGTCATTTTGAATATGGTATTGTTCTACACGCTTGGCGTTCTGGATCGCATCAGTTGTATGTTCAGATAACTGCGCATACACATCGCCGGCTTTTTCATAATCCGAGAGGTAGGCGGTCAAGGCTGTCTTCACTGCAGGGTAATCTTTGAAAAATTTTGTTGTGTACTGGAAATGCAGCAGATACCAAAACTCAAAGCAAGGATTCGAGATCGCAATGTGAATTCCCTTTGCATCTGCCAGTTTCCTTGCTCTGGAGAGTAAGTTGTCTTTGGCGGCGATAGGATCAGGATTATTATAGTTTACATCACCGTCAGCAACGACCCACACCGCATCCCCATTTGATGCAGAAATCTGATTTTTACTTTGATATTCCACGGCTTTCCGAATCAGGCCAAGGTAATCGGTTTCACCTCCTTTGGTGCGGCTGCCGACTACACGAATGTCAATATTGGTCTGGCGGCTGCGATAATGTTCAAAATATTTCGGTTCAGTTTGAGAACCCTCCGTCACAATCAGAATGACAGGTTTTAGTTTTCTGCGCCGCTGCCCACGCTTTTCAATTTGTCCGCGTGCCATTTTACAGCCCTCCCTTGATAAAGGGAATCGCACCAAAACGGCCGATCAAATAACCCTTTTCTACTTTAGTGTCTTTGCGAACAGAAAAATCGTAAAGGGAGAACAGATCGGTGGCTGCTGTCTGCTCGTCTTT
>DVIY01000267.1 GCA_018710915.1 Candidatus Gallacutalibacter pullistercoris | reverse complement strand
CCCCCAACAGGCTCTCGTTGACGAAGTTAATCTGTACCTGGGTGAGCTTTTTTCCCATTATCCCGCCCGGTACAAAGTCATAAAAAATATCCCCGTAAATGGCATTATGTAAATGTCGATTATAATCCAGGTCGGAATACCGGATGACTCTTTCTCCCAAAAACGGAAGTTCCCCCGTTTTAATCCGGGAAAGGGCATGATCGGTCACGCCGTTTACAGAAGCATCCAATCCATAGACAGCAAACTTTTTAGGATGAAGAATCCGGTGTGTCTGCGTATTGGCTGCTACTGTAGTCTGCATCACATATGCGATGGACTCTTCTCCTGCAAAGAATTCATAGTCGCGATAGAACTCCGCACCCCGCACTCCCTGCGGCTTTGTCACAATCCGCAGCTGTTCTGTGTGTGCAGGCATCCGGCGGATAATACTTTCGCTTTTTGCAATCAGGAATACCATCCCGTCTGCTTTTAATTTTTCGTATCCAATGCCCAGTGAAGCCAAATGCTTTTCGCTGGTTTCCTGGCAGATGCGCAGCATGGTGGAAAGCTTCATTTCACTTTGCGCGTCTACTTCAAAAGTGGCCACCTGCCAGTGGTTTTCGTATTGCCGGATATCGGCCATAGATTTCTCCCCTTTTACAAAATGAAAAGCAGGGACGCCCGGAAATGTTCCGGCGTCCCTGTCTTATTTTATTAGCGAATCACGTCAATTCCCATATACGGACGCAGCACCTCAGGCACGGTCACGCTGCCGTCAGCGTTCTGATACTGTTCCACAATAGCGGGCATCACGCGGCTGGTAGCCAGGCCGGAAGCATTCAGGGTATGGACAAACTGCAGCTTCTTGTCCTCTCCGCGGAACTTCACATTGCCGCGGCGAGCCTGATAGTCACGTGCATTGGAAGCGGAGCTGACTTCCTTGTAAATGCCCATGCTGGGAATCCACACCTCGATGTCATAGGTGCGGGCCATAGAGAAGGAGCAGTCACCGGCTGCCAGCTTGCTCAGGCGATAGTGCAGGCCCAGTTCCTGTACCAGACGCTCTGCCTTCATTACCAGTTCCTCAAAAGCAGCGTCGGACTGGTCGGGACGGGTATACTGCACCATTTCCACTTTGTTGAACTGATGGCCGCGAATCATGCCGCGCTCCTCAGAACGATAGCTGCCAGCCTCACGGCGATAGCAGGGCGTATAAGCGATATACTTGCGGGGCAGCTCCTCGTCGGTCAGAATCTCATCGCGATGCAGGTTGACCAGTGCAGTCTCTGCGGTGGGCAGCAGGAACTTTTTGTCAGCGCTGGTGGGGTTCTGAATCCAGTAAACCTCTTCGCTGAACTTGGGGAACTGACCAGCCACATAGCCGCATTCATAGTTCAGCATGTGGGGCGGCAGAACCAGCTCGTAGCCGTCCTTCAGGTGCTCGTTGATGAAGAAGTTCAGCAGCGCCCATTCCATCCGTGCGCCTGCGCCGCGGTAAATCCAGGCGCCGTTGCCGCCCAGCTTTGCACCGCGCTGGTAATCAATCATACCCAGGCTCTCGCACAGGTCTACATGATTCTTTGCCTCAAAATCAAACTTGGGCTGCTCGCCAAAATAATGCAGGGGCACATTCTGCTCTTTGCCGCCAGCCACTACATTTTCGTCGGGCATGTTGGGCAAAGAAAGCATCAAATCCTGCTGGCTTTCTTCCAGCTTGCCCAGCTCGGCGTCAGCCTCTTTGATCTGGTCTGCCAGTGCTTTCATTTTTGCCATCAGCTCGGTGGTATCCTCGCCAGCCTTCTTCATCTGGGGAATCTTCTTGGTATCGGCGTTGCGCTCTGCCTTCATAGCTTCCACCTTACCGGTGAGCTCGCGGCGCTTGGTGTCGATGTCCAAAATCTCATCCACGATATGGTCGAGATCCATCTCTCTCTTTTTGATGTTCGCTTTTACCAAATCGGGATTGGTACGAATCAGCTTAATATCCAGCATTTTTCTTTTCCTCTCTTTTTTATAGCGTATATTTTTATCTGAGCAATTCAGCTTTCAGCAAGTTCTTTGAATTCTATAGAAGCCATCAATCTCTGCAGATCCTCTTCTCCATAGAATTCGATTTGCAAAGTTCCCTTTTTCTGATTTCCCGCCACACGGACTTTACGTCCCAGGTGTTCATGCAGAGAAAGCTCTACTTCATCAAAATAGGTACTGCGGCGCACGATACGAGGCTTTTCTTCCTCGCCTGATTTGGCTGCCCGCTTTGCCATGCGCTCCAGCTCACGAACAGAAAGTCCTTCGGCAACGGCTTTTTTCGCTGCTGCCAGCATAGACTCCTCATCCGGAAAAGAAAGCAGCGTCCGGGCATGTCCGGCAGAAAGCTCGCCCTGCTCGACCATCTGCTGAATCACTTCAGGCAGTCCCAGCAGACGCAAAGCATTGGCAATAGCCGGGCGGGATTTTCCCACCGTCTTTGCCACTTCTTCCTGCGTCATCTCATATTTTTCCATGAGCGTTTGATACCCTTTGGCTTCTTCCATAGGGGTCAAGTCTTCGCGCTGTAAGTTCTCAATGAGTGCCAGCTCCATCACTTCGCCGTCACTCATTTCTCGCACCATAGCAGGCACTTCTGAAAGGCCCGCCATACGTGCGGCACGCCACCGGCGTTCACCCGCTACAATCTGATATCCGCCGCCAAAAATCGGGCGAACCAGCAGAGGCTGCAGCACCCCATGCTGTGCAATGGAATCAGCCAGCTCCGCCAGTGCTTTTTCATCAAAATCCCGTCTGGGCTGTTCGCGGTTGGGTTCCAGCTCTGTAATTTTCAGCTCGATTGCACTGCTTCCAGATTCCATGCTGTTTTCCGCAAAGATTGCATCCAGGCCTTTTCCCAGACCGCCTTTTTTTAAGCTCACGCCTTCCCCTCCTTATCCATTATTTTAATAGTTTCCTCAACTCTGTTATTTTTTCCTTGTCTTCTATATAGGCTTTTCTTTCTTTGACAAAATTTTGGGAGCCTCGTTTTTCAAAACTATATCTTGGAATTAACTGAATATGAAAATGATTCATTGGCCCGTCGCACATGGTACACAGATAAACACTCTCAGCACCATAAACTTTTTTTATTGCGTTCATGGCCTTTTTCGCAAACACATACATTTCCCTGCACAAGTCGTCTGGGATATCCATCATGTCTTTATAATGTTCTTGACTGACAATAATGGTGTGCCCTTCTGCTCTGGGCTCATGCACCAGGATGCATTTGTATAATTCATTTTCATATAAAGTTTTATCCGACTCGTCCCCTGTTAAACAATAATTATGAGTTCTATTGTAGCAGGTTGGACATATTCCCCTGTCTGTTAAGTACGCTGGAGTAATCTTATCCATTTCTATCTACCTATTGATTGCATCAGGTAATCATTATCTTTTTGTAATCTCTTCTGCCAACGTCTTATATGCTTTGCTGCCTTTAGACCCCTTATCGAAATACAAAACCGGCTTTCCAAAGCTTGGGGCTTCAGAGAGACGCACTGTACGGGGGATGACCGTTGAAAAGACCTTGCGGGGGAAATATTTTTTGACTTCAGCCACTACCTGCTGTGTCAGATTCAACCGGCCGTCATACATGGTCAGCAGCACGCCTTCTATATCCAGCAGGCTGTTATATTGCCGCTTTACGCGCCGAACGGTATTCATCAGCTGCGACAGCCCTTCGAGTGCATAATATTCACACTGAATGGGCACCAGCAAGGTATCTGCGGCACAAAGCGCATTTGTGGTAATCAATCCCAAAGAAGGCGGGCAGTCAATAAAAATATACTCATAATTTTCGCGAAGTGGAATCAGTGCATTTTTCAGTGCTGATTCGCGATGGTCTACCGAGGCCAGCTCAAGCTCTGCCGCAGCAAGATCCATACTGGAAGGCAAGATATCGAGGTTCTCAAAATCGGTATGTACCAAAGCTTCCTGCCCTGTACATTCCCCAATCAGCACCTCATACATCGTATTTTTCTCCTGTCTGCGGTCAATTCCCACACCACTGGAAGAATTGCCCTGTGGGTCTACGTCCACCAGAAGGGTCTTTTTTCCCATGGCGCCGATTGCCGCCGACAGATTCACTGCGGTTGTTGTTTTTCCAACGCCGCCCTTTTGATTGGCAATTGCAATGATCTTTCCCACGGAAACGCCCCTTTCTCAAGCTTTTCAAAATCTGCCGTCTGTATTACTACGGACAGCGCTTCACCGCCATTATTTTTTACAATTAATAGAAACAGTCTTTATTATAGCACGTTTCTTTGATGAGAAAAAGGGATTTTCCCGAGTTTTTCAGCTTTTACCGCTTATTTTACCGCTTTTTTATCAAGGTGTTTCACGTGAAACAGCAAACCAATTCAATAAACGTTTCACGTGAAACAAAAATGGAAAAGGCCGGAAGTTTTGCACGCAGGCAAACCATCCGGCCCTCTCCAACAGGAAATGAATAAGGGAATGTTATGAAACTTGTACGCAATTTCAGCAGCCTGTTTTTACGCTGGCTTCTGACCCGGCTGTTGGTCTTTTTCTTTTTTCGAAGCCTCTGTTTTTGGAATACGGACAATATATTCAAAATAATCGCTTTCTTCCCGGCGCTCTGTTTGAGCCAGAATCCCGGCGCTTTTCATCGTAGCAACTGCATGCTCAATCGTATTGACAAAGATTCGGATATCCTTTGCGATAAACGTTCGGTTGGGCCGTTTTTTTCTCTGATGCCCTTCCAGATACGATTGCACCATCTCTTCTGTCTGACGAACGTTCAATCCTTTTTCCGCTGCAATAGAAAGCAGCCTTTTTCGCTCGGAGTCTTCCGGTACGCGAATCAAAGCACGGGCATGGCGTTCCGTCATGGCATTTTCGATAATGATTGAACGTTCTTCTGGAGTCAGCCGCAAAAGCCGAAGTTTGTTTGCGATGGCGGACTGGCTCTTCCCCAGCCGACGTGCCGCCTGTTCCTGCGTCACACCCCAGTCCTCCATCAGCCGGCGGATTCCCTCCGCCTCTTCAAACACCTGCAAATCCTGGCGCTGCAAGTTTTCCAGAATTGCAAGCACTGCGGATTCTGCATCTGTGCATTCCTGCACCAGACAGGGAATTTGTTTCATCCCTGCCTGGATGCAGGCCCGCCATCTTCGCTCACCGGCAATAATTTCGTAGTAGCCGCCCGGGGAACGGCGTACCGAAACCGGCTGCAAAAGTCCGTTTGCGAGGATGCTTTGTGCCAGTCCGTTCAGCTCCTCGCGGGTGAAGGTCTTCCGGGGCTGATGAGGGTTTGGGCGAAGCTTATCAATTGGCAGATTTAATATTTTCCGTTTCTCCTGCTGTTGAAGCCGCATGGCCTGTCCCCCTCTCGGATTCCTTCTGAAAACAGTATACCATGCGATGAAGAAGCATTTTGTAGAAACTCGCCGTGCGTTTTTGTTTTTTTGAAATTCGTTCGTGAAAAAGCGGCATCCTTTTCTTTCTCTGCACAAAAATCCCCCGGTTCCGTACTGAACTTGACGGAATCCCGGAGGACTTTTTCAATGAATGATTCTGTTAGCAAAGCAGATTGCCTGCTATGTCTTTTTACAAAGGCTTTTTGGAAATTTTGGAGCCGTGTCTGGGATATGCATCCGGTGTTTCTCTCACCTTGCGCACCACAACGATGCACCGCTGGCTTCCATCCGGCAGTTCAAAATGCGCAATCTTTTCCGTTTTTCCACCCAGCGTACCAATTCCACACGCAGCCTGTTTTGCTTCTTCTTCGCCGTCAGGCCCTTTCATCGCAATAAATGCACCGCCCTTTTTGACAAACGGCACACAGTATTCGCTGAGCACATTCATCCCTGCCACTGCTCTGGCTGTCGCAAAGTCAAACTTTTCACGCAATTCTTTCTGACGTCCGCCTTCTTCTGCTCTGGCGTGGCGAATTTCGGCCTGAATTCCCAGCTCCCGGCAAACTTCTGCCAAAAACACCAGCCGCTTATTCAAGCTGTCCAGCAAGGTCAATTTTATATCCGGCCTTGCAATCAAAACCGGAATTCCCGGAAAGCCTGCGCCGGTACCCACATCAATCAGGCTGGCGCCTTCCGGCACTTCCACCGCTTTGAGCAGCAGCAGGCTGTCATAAAAATGTTTTACCGTTACACCCTCGGGGTCAGTAATAGCAGTCAGGTTCATTTTCTGGTTCCACTCTACCAGCAATTCCATATAACGCTGAAACTGCCCCAGCTGCTTTTCCGAAAGGGAAAGCCCCTCTTTTTCACACAGCTCGGAAAGCCGGTGTTTAATATCCTCCATGAATCGGTTCGCCTCCTTCTTTTGCCAGCCAAATCAGCAGCACGGAAATATCCGCCGGGCTTACACCGGAAATCCGGCTGGCCTGTCCAATATTGGCCGGGCGCACTTTGTTGAGTTTTTCCCGCGCTTCCATGCGCAGCCCTTCTATGGTTTCATAATCTGTATTTTTAGGAAGCAGCTTCTTTTCCAGCCGCCGCATTTCTGCAATATCCGCCTTTTGCCGCCGGATATATCCCTCATATTTCAGTTCAATTTCTACATTCTCAAACACAGCCGCCGGATAGCCGGGACGGTCTTTATCCACCGGGGCCAATGCTTCATAGGTAATCTGCGGGCGGCGCAGCAGGTCTGACATATGCACACCGCTGGTCACAGGTGATGTTTCACGTGAAACAAGCAGATCATTCAGCTCCTTGGTTGGGGAAAACACCAGCTTTTCCACGCGCTTGCGCTCCGCTTCCTTCATAGCCTGCTTTTCACAAAACTTTTCCCATCTGTATTCAGAGATCAGCCCAATCTCATGGCCGATAGGCGTCAATCTCTCATCGGCGTTATCCTGCCGCAATACCAACCGATATTCCGAACGGGAAGTCATCATCCGGTAGGGGTCGCTGACGCCTTTGGTAATCAGGTCATCCACCAGCGTCCCAATATAAGAGCTTGCACGGTCAAGGATCATCGGAGAAAGCCCCCGTACCTTTCTGGCGGCGTTAATGCCCGCAACCAGTCCCTGTGCGGCGGCTTCTTCATAACCGGAACTGCCGTTAAATTGTCCTGCGCCATACAGTCCGGGCAAGTCGGCAAATTCCAGTGTTGCCTCCATCTGTGTGGGGTCTACGCAGTCATATTCAATCGCATACGCGCTGCGCATGATCTGCACATGCTCCAGGCCCTTGATGGTGTGATAAAAAGCGATCTGTACTTCTTCCGGCAAAGAAGAGGACATTCCCTGCAAATACATTTCTTCGGTATTCTCTCCGCACGGTTCAATAAACAGCTGGTGCCGCGGCTTGTCAGCAAAGCGCACCACCTTATCCTCGATGCTCGGGCAATACCGCGGGCCTACCCCCTCAATCATACCGCTATAAAGCGGCGAACGATGGATATTGTCCATAATGACTTTTTTGGTTCTGTCATTCGTCCAGCTTACATAACAGACCTCTTTATTTTTCAGCTCGCCTTCGGTTTCATATGAAAAGGGCGTTACCGGTTCATCGCCTGCCTGCATTTCCAAGTCTGTAAAATCAATACTGGAACGCAGTACACGGGCTGGGGTTCCTGTTTTAAAACGGCGCAGACGCAGGCCGAGCTTGTTCAGCGACTCTGACAGGAACGTTGCCGGGAACAGCCCATCCGGGCCGCTCTCAAACGAAACCTCTCCGATAAAAATACGGCCGCCCAAAAAAGTACCCGTCGCCAGAATCACTGTATCTGCCAGATACTCAGCGTTCATCCGGGTTGTCACCTTCCAGCGTCCATCCCCGGTGCGTTCCAGCGAAGTGACTTCCGCCTGCTTCATTTGCAAGTGCTCCTGTAATTCCAGCTTATGCTTCATAATCTCCGAATACTTCCGGCGGTCAATCTGTGCCCGCAGGGAATGGACCGCCGGGCCTTTACCCAGATTCAGCATCCGGCTTTGCAGAAAACATTCATCTGTTGTCTTTCCCATTTCGCCGCCCAAGGCATCGATCTCGCGCACCAGATGGCCTTTTGCTGTACCGCCAATACTCGGGTTACAGGGGCAATTTCCCACTGCGTCCATATTGATTGTAAAAATTACCGTTTCACATCCCAGACGGGCTGCGGCCAAGGCAGCTTCAATGCCCGCATGGCCTGCGCCAATTACCGCTACCTGAAAGCTTCCCGCATCATATCCCATCGTAAAACCCCCTTTTGTGGTTTACATAATATATATCCTTTTGTGGATACGCATTATTGGTTTACATAACTAAAGTTGAAAACTCGGTCAAAAGTGTGCAAAACTCTCCTTTGCGTATAAAAACGTCTTTCCTTTTTGTTAAATAAAAAAGAGCGCCATGATACCGGCAAAATCCAAAAACAATTTCCAACTTATTTTCCCACACAGAATTGTTCAAATACCGAGTCCACTACAGCTTCGGTCGCGCGCTCGCCGGTCAACTCGAGCAATGCCGAAACCGCCCCTTCTACCGAAACCGTCACCGCGTCAAGCGTCATGCCCAGCTCCATCGCAGAAAGCGCTTCTTCCACACAGGCGAGTGCCTGTTTTGCATCATCGCGCTGCCGCTCTGTATAAAGCATACCTTCCGAAGGATTGAGCGAAGAAGTCTCCAGCACCTGTGCACAGGCCCTCTGCAATTCTTCCAGCCCTTCCCCATTGCGTGCAGAAATCGAAACCACCTGCGCAAATACATTCTGTATATACGCCATATCAATGCGAGGTTCCAGATCCGTCTTGTTGACAATCGCTACCGTTGGGATTCCCTCCAGCTCTGCGATTAACTTTTTGTCCTCTTCTTCCAGCGGCATAGAGGCATCAAACACCGCCAGCACCAGCTGGGCATTTTGCAGCCGGTTTTTGGCAATATTCACGCCGATACTCTCCACCGGGTCTTCCGTAGAACGAATTCCTGCCGTATCCGCCAGACGCAGCAAAATATCTCCCAAAATCACGGTATCCTCCACCACATCACGAGTGGTACCGGCATACTGGGTGACAATCGAGCGCTCACAGCCGGCAAGCAGGTTCATCAGCGTGGATTTTCCCACATTTGGCCGTCCGACGATTACCGTGTCTACACCTTCGCGGATAGCGCGGCCTGCGTCAAACTGGCGCAGAAGCTTGTCCAGCGCTTCCCGCGCATCGCGCAGTGCCTGTAACAGCTCCGCTTCATTTACCTGCGGCACATCGTCATCGGGATAATCTGCCCAGGCAGCCAAGTGCGCTGCGGCGTCAATCAGCTTTTCCCGAATCTCTGTAATCCGGCGTTCCAGTGCGCCTTCTTTTCCAGCACGCGCGGCACGGGCAGACTGGACCCCCTGCGCAGAAATCACCTGCATGACAGCCTCGGCTTCTGTCAATCCCATTTTTCCATTTAAAAATGCCCGGCGGGTAAATTCACCCGGCCCGGCAGGCGCTGCGCCCGCCGCCAGCACCGCTTCCAACACGCGGCGCATGATAAACACACCGCCATGGCATGAAAGCTCCACCACGTCTTCCCCAGTAAAGCTGGCCGGTGCAGCAAACACCAGCGCAATCGCTTCATCGAGCTTTTCTTCCCCGTCATATACCCAGCCATACAGGGCCGTATATCCAGCCGCTTGCGCCACCTTTTTCCCTTTGGGAGAACGGAAAACAAGGTCTGCAACCGCACGTGCACGCGGGCCTGAAATACGCACAATGCCAATTCCGCCAGGCGCCTGCGCCGTAGAAATGGCCGCAATGGTATCCCTCTCTTTTCTCTCTGAAAGAATCATCTTTTCACCTCTATTATGACAAACAAAAAGGCGGCTCTTTACAGAACCGCCTCAAACTTTCATAATGCCTGACCCGTCCGCTCAGCCCTTCCGGTCAATGCGCCCATACAGAGGAGCATCCACGCTGTCGCGTTTCGGGGAAGTACCGGCAGGACGGCCCGTATTTTCACTGCGGGGTCTGCCGCCGTTATTCCGACGGTTTCCGCCCTTCTGGCCGCCGCGGGAACGCGAATTGCCACCGCGATAATTATTGTTGCGGCGCTGGGGACGTTCACCCTCTTCGGGGCCAATCACCACATGGCGGGCCATATCCTCGCCCTCACTCCAGGACTTGGCGCCCTCAACCTCCTGCACCGCTGTATGAATAATGCGGCGCTCATAGGGGTTCATGGGTTCCAGCGAACAGTTGCGGCCGGTTTTCAGTGCTTTTGCTGCCATCTTGCGGCCCAGCACTTCCAGAGTCTCCTTACGCTTTTCGCGATAATTTCCAATATCCAGCGTAATGCGGTAATAGGTGTTGTCCACATGGTTTGCCACCAGACCGGTCAGATACTGGAGGGCATCCAGCGTCTCGCCCCTGTGGCCAATGATAAACCCGATATCCTCACCGGTCAAAGAAAGCAGCGCACCGCTCTCCTCTTCCTGAATGGAAATCTCAATATTGTTCAAGCCCATGCCGTTGACAACCTTTTTCAGGTAGGCGGCAGCCGCTTCTGCCGGAGAAGACTTGATATAAGCCCGAACCTTGGCAGGAGAACCGCCAAACAGTCCAAATGTTTTCTTTACGGGCATTTCCAGAATTTCAAATTCTGCTTCATGGGATTCTACTCCCAGCTCTTCGCAGGCTTTTTCAAATGCCTGTTCTACCGTATCGCCTGTTGCAATTGCTTCTTTAATCATGACAACCTGCACCTCCGAAAACACCGTACAAAGCGGCGTTATTTTTTCGTCCCCAAATATGCGTCGTTTCCGGACTTTGCCGGCTTTTTGGACTTATTCTTTCCCTTTTTGGATTGGCCGGAAACATTCTTTTTCTCTTCTGTTTTCTGAGAAGGCGCCAATTTTTCTGCAAGCTGGCGCTGCACTGCCGGAGAAAGCTCGGCAATTGCTGCTTCTTCCTGATACCGCAGCGCTGCACGCTGTGCCTCTGCTTTTGCGGTCAGCTGCGCAGGGCTGAAGAAACGGTTCATCAGAAGCGTAGAAGCAAAGCTTACCAGTGTCGAAATAATCCAATAGAAACCGATTGCACCGGGCATTACCCAGGAGAAATACACACTGATCAGGGGCAAAGCATACATGGTAACTTTCATGCAGCCCTGTTGCTGCTGCATGCCGGGCTGCATCTTCATCATGACAAACTGAGAAGCCCAGGAAGAAACCAGGCACAGCAGCGGGATCAGCCACATCATTGCTGTCCATTCGCTGTTCTGCGGCGTTTGCAGCAAATCAAGTCCCAAAAACTGGAATCCATGAGAAAGCGATTCAATCTGATCCAGCTCACTGCCGGTAAAGATCCCGGTCAAGTGGTCACGCAGCACGTCAAAATGCTTTACCAGCTCGATTTCATTATAAAAGCTGTTGGCCGAAAAAGTTGCGCCCATTCCCGGAATCGTCTGCAAAAGATCCATTGCCTTCTGCACAGCGTCTGTGGGCAGATGCAGCACATTTTTCAGCGGGAAAACCACTGAATAATACAGGCCCAGCATAATCGGGAACGGCAAAAGCGTTGTCAGGCAGCCACCCATGGGGTTTACGCCCTCCTGCTCATACAGCTTTTGCAGCTCCTCGTTATATTTTGCTTTATCATTGCCATAACGGGCCTGCAATTCTTTTTGCTTGGCCGCCATTTTGCTCTGCGCCGCCATGGACTTCTGCTGCTTGATCGAGAAGGGGAATAAAAGGAATTTGACTACTATGGTAAACAAAATAATTGCCACACCATAGTTCTTCACGATCATATAAAAGAACCAGAGAATATAGCCAAGCAGACTGCCAAAAAAGTTAAAAATTTCCATCATAAGCCTGGGCACCTCAATATTACGTCATTTTTTCTTTTTTTCCGGAACGGGGTCGTAACCGCCCCGGCTGAAAGGATTGCATCTGAGCACCCGCCAGATTGCGAGCGCTGTCCCTTTGACTGCCCCAAAACGTTCAAGCGCTTCCAGCGCATACTGCGAACAGGTGGGAATATATTTGCAGCAGGGTGGTTTTCGGGGAGAAATCGCGCTTCTGTAAAATTTTACAAGCCAGATTAAGATACGCTTCACAAAAGAATTCCTGCCTTCTCCAACTGCTGCCGCAGGGCAGCCTGTACCTCTGTGCTCTTCACAAAAGGAGTTTTGGCTCTGGCAACCAAAATCAGGTCATACCCCTGTTTAATGTCGGGCGCCAATGCGCGCAGCGCTTCCCGGATGACCCGGCGGGAGCGGCTGCGTTTTACTGCATTTCCGGTTTTTTTGCTGGTGGTAATTCCCACTCGAAGGGAACGGCAGCGGTTTTTTACAACATACACGACCAAAACCGGCGTCACAAATGACTTTCCTCTGGTATACGCCCTCCTGAAATCCCGATTTTCACAAATTGGAACAAAGCAATCCATTCGACACCCATCCATACGTCCGGAACAAATATCCGGAACAAACACGAAATCAAAAAGTTTTCTGATAAAGAAAAGGCCACTCTGAAAGGGAAACCATCTGGCCCCGCGGTATGGAGCATCAGACAGGACATTTGTCGGGCAGCAAAGCAAAACACTTTGCCGCCAAACCCCTTCTATCGGTGGCCCTTACAGCGGCCCAAAGCCGCCGCGCTGTTTTTTGGAACAGACATTCAAAAATTAATCAGTAGGACAGGCGTGCTCTTCCCTTCGCTCTGCGGCGGGCCAGAACCTTACGTCCGTTTCTGTCAGACATTCTCTTTCTGAAGCCATGCTCCTTTTTTCTATGCAGCTTTTTGGGCTGATACGTTCTCAGCATACAAACACCCTCCTTTCGAGGTATACGGTATAATCCTTGCAAGTTAGCATTATACCTTACTTAGACGCAGAATGTCAATAAGGATTGCGAGAAAAATGTGCCAAAAATACGCCTTCAGTGGCTTTTACAGCCGATTTTTCATCAAATCCAGAATTAATTTCTTTTCTTTTCCAATTATTATATATTTCTTCTTCATCAAGCCTTTCTGTTCCTGTAAGGCGACAGTCTCCTTTGTTAACATTTTTCACAAACTCAACCGTTGAAAAAGCTTGGATTTTTCAACGGGGAAATTTGATTTCATGTTGAAAATATGTTAAAATAGCAATGAATGTCAAGAAGGGTTTGACGACATACGAGATGAAATCTGCCGGATTCTGCCGGCGAGAAAGGAA
>DVIY01000266.1 GCA_018710915.1 Candidatus Gallacutalibacter pullistercoris | reverse complement strand
TGCTTGCGTACTTCTACATTTTGCAGATGAAGCATTTATTTTGATAATAGGAACTAAAATTATAGAAAAGAACAGAACGTCTGTCAGCCGCAAATAAGCGGTAATAGAGGACAGACATGCCGCTCCGGATTAGGAATGGGGGTTCGAAACGGCCAACGGTAAGCCCAAAGAAGAGCCAGAGTAGACGGCTCTTCTTTGGGCAATCCGTAAAATAAATCTGATTTTGAAACCGGTTCTGCGCAGGCAGGGCCGGTTTCTTTTGTTATGGGGTTTGTGGGCTGGGGGAAAATATGCTATAATAATGCAAATTTATTTCTGTGAATGGAAACGGCCCTGCCGTGAGACGGTAAAACAGAAAAAAGTCCCCGAGAATTTGAAAGGAACGGTTGAAAATATGCAGATCAGCAATCAGTTGGAAAAGCTGTTGGCAAAAGTGCAAAAGCCCGGCCGCTATGTTGGAGGAGAACAGAACAGCATCATCAAAGACAAAACAAAGGTGAAAACCCGCTTTGCCTTTTGTTTTCCCGATACCTATGAGATCGGCATGTCACATTTGGGAATGAAAATCCTTTATGGGCTGTTTAACGAGCGGGAAGATATCTGGTGCGAGCGCGTGTTTGCCCCGTGGGTAGATATGGAAAAGCTGATGCGGGAGAATCATCTGCTCCTGTATGGGTTGGAGAGCGGCGACCCTATCTGCGATTTTGACTTTGTGGGCTTTACTCTGCAATACGAGCTAAGCTTCACCAATGTGCTGAACATGCTGGAATTGGGCGGGGTGCCGATCCGCAATGACCAACGCGGCGAAAATGACCCCATCGTGGTGGCGGGCGGTCCCTGTACCTGTAACCCGGAGCCGCTGGCAGATTTTGTGGATATCTTCTTCCTGGGCGCCGGGGAAGAGGTAGACCTGGAAGTAATCGACCTGTATCAGAAATGCCGTGAAGAGGGGAAAAGCCGGAAGGAATTTTTGCGGCTGGCTGCACAGATTGAGGGGGTATATGTCCCTTCGTTGTATCAGGTGAAGTATCACGAAGACGGCACCATCGAATCAGTCACGCCGACCGACGGTGCGCCGGCTGCCATCCGCAAGCGCGTGATTTTGGATCTGGACAAAGCCTACTATCCCAAGAGTTTCGTTGTGCCTTTTCTGGATATCGTTCATGACCGTGCGGTAGCAGAAGTATTTCGCGGCTGCATCCGCGGCTGCCGTTTTTGTCAGGCAGGCTTTATTTACCGGCCGGTTATCGAGAAGTCGGTGGAAACTGTCAGCAAACAGTGCCGTGACCTGTGCGCTTCTACCGGCTATAATGAAGTTTCGCTTTCTTCGCTGAGCACCAGCGATTATTCCAAAATCAATGAACTGCTGGACGAACTGCTTACCTGGTCTAAGGACGATATGGTCAATGTTTCGCTGCCTTCGCTGCGCGTGGACGGCTTTTCCACCGAGCTGACGGATAAAATCAAAACCGTGCGCAAAAGCGGCCTGACCTTTGCTCCCGAAGCCGGCACCCAGCGTCTGCGGGATGTTATCAACAAAAATGTGCACGAAGACGAGCTGATGAAGACCATGGATATCGCGTTTGGCGCCGGATGGAGCCGCGTCAAGCTGTATTTCATGATTGGCTTGCCCACAGAAACAGACGAGGATGTCACCGGGATTACCCGGCTTGGCCAGTCTGTGGTGGACGCCTATTATAACTGCGCAACACGTCCCAAAGGGCAGAGTGTCAGCGTGACGGTGAGTGCGGCGGCATTCGTTCCCAAACCCTTCACGCCCTTCCAGTGGGAGCCACAGGACACAATGGAAGAATTCCAGCGGAAACAGCATTTGCTGAAGAGCTCGATTACCACCCGCAAACTGACCGTGAATTATCATGCTGCCGATACCAGCTTTGTAGAAGCCGTGTTTGCCCGCGGTGACCGCAAGTTGTGCGCTGCTATGGAAGAAGCCTGGAAACGCGGTTTCCATTTTGATGGTTGGGATGACTGCTTCTCTCTGGAAAAATGGATGGAAGTTTTTGAAGCAGTGGGGATTGACCCTGCCTTTTATGCAAACCGCCGCCGCAGTTTTGATGAAGTCCTTCCCTGGGACCATCTGGATTACGGTATTCAGAAGAAATTCCTGATAGAGGAATGTAAGAAGGCATATGAAGCTGCAACGACGCCCAATTGCCGCGAAAAGTGCTCTGCCTGTGGTGCAGCCTGCTTTAAAGGAGGAATCTGCGTTGAAAAACGTCCGAGTGTGGTTTGAGAAAAAGAATACCGCCCGATATATTTCGCATCTGGATTTGAACCGATGTATGTCACGGGCGTTTCAGAAGACAAAATTGCCCCTTTGGCATACACAGGGGTTCCATCCCCATATTTTCCTCACGATTACCATGCCGCTGTCGTTGGGAATGAGCGGATTGCGGGAATCGATGGACATTCGGCTGATAGAGGAAATCTCCAATGAAGAAATTATTGAAAAGCTGAACGGCGCGCTGCCGCTGGATATCCGCGTCTATGACGTGACCGAACCGGTCATGAGGCCGAGCGAGGTAGCTTTTGCTTCCTATGAAATTGATTACGAGCCGGAAAACGCTTCGGCGGAAGAAGCCAAAGCCAAGCTGGAAGAGCTATTGACGCGGGAAGAAATTTTGGTGACCAAGCATACCAAAAAAGGCCCCAAGGAATTTGACATCCGTCCGTATTTTCAGGATATGCAGCTGCATATTCGCGAAGATGGCCATCTGACAGCGTCCCATCGGTTGCCGATCAGCGTGAACGGCGGCGTGAATCCCACACTGTTGCGCGATGCAGCAGCAAGATACTTAGATCTGGATTTGTTCGAGCATATCACCCGAACCTGTTTGTATAATGAGAAAATGGAGATATTCCAATAAATCTGAGCCGCAGGGAGCATCAACCTGCGGCTTTTTGATAAAGGAAGTGTAAAAATGAATAACTATTACGATAATGAGCAATTTTTTGAGAAGTATAGTCAGATGAATCGTTCTGTTCTAGGATTAGAGGGAGCGGGAGAATGGAAAACACTGGAACCGATGCTTCCTGACTTTTCCGGAAAATCTGTGCTTGATTTAGGCTGCGGCTTTGGATGGCATTGCCTGTATGCTGCGCAGCATGGGGCCAAACAGGTGCGAGGGATAGATCTTTCCCAGAAGATGCTTCATGTTGCAGCGGAAAAAATTGCGCAGGCAGGACTGGAAGAAGTGATTTCTTTGGAACAAGGTTCCATGGAAGCCGTTTTTCTGCCGGAAAATACATATGATGTGGTGCTCAGTTCATTGGCACTTCATTATGTAGCCGATTTTGCAGCGATTTGCAGAAAGGTGTTTTCTTCTCTCAAGCCTGGAGGAAGCTTTGTTTTTTCTGTAGAGCATCCTATTTTTACAGCTTATGGCAATCAGGACTGGCTATATGACAGCAACGGAACGATTCTTTGTTGGCCGGTTGACCATTATTTTCTGGAAGGCGAACGGCAGGCTGTATTTTTGGGAGAAACGATTCAAAAGCAGCATAAAACATTAACAACGTATCTGCACACCTTGCTGTCAGAAGGTTTTCAGATTGTTGATGTTCAAGAGCCGCAGCCACCGCAGGAAATGATGCATCTTCCCGGAATGGCAGATGAGCTGCGCCGCCCGATGATGCTGCTGGTATCGGCAAAACATCCGTCAGTATAAGCATTAGACTTGTAAACCGGGTATCATCGTGGTATCATAATTGAAAGTTTACGCCGAAAGGGAGAGTGTATATGGAAGACATGACAAGATGGAGCCTGCGGGATATGTTCCCGACAGACGAAGACTGGAATCAGGAAATGCAGCAGGCTATGCAGGCCGCGCAGAAACTGGCAGAGCGCAAAGGGCATCTGGCGGAAAATGCAGCAGCTCTGCGTGAAACGGCGGCATACTATCTGGAAGTCGAAGAAAAGCTGTACCGCCTGATTGTATTTGCAAATTCCAATTTTGACCAGAATATGGCCGACCCCGAAGCCAAAAAACTGTATGAAACGGCACAGAACCAGTCGACCGCGATTGGAGAAATGCTCTCTTTTATGGCGCCCGAGCTGATGCAGTATTCTATGGAAGATTTTGCCCGGTATTGTGACGAAGAGCCGCAGCTGAAAGAGTTTGCGCATTTCGCAAAAGATTTCTTTGCCCGCAAAGAGCATATCCTCAGCGACGAGATGGAAACGCTGTTGGTGCGTATGAACGATATGGGAGAATCCTTCTCCAAAGTGTTCGAAGACCTTACCGTCAACGATATGGAATTCCCCATGATTCAGACATTGGAAGGGGAAGAAATCCGGGCAAATGAAGCCAACTATGCGATGGCGCTGGAAAACCCTGACCCCACTTTCCGCCGCGATTATTATAAGGGACTGCTTGGCACTTATCAGAAGCATATCAATACCCTGACTTCGATTCATTACGGATCGGTGAAAAATGACTGCTTTACCGCAAAGAGCCGCCATTACGCCAGTGCACGGGCAGCAGCACTGTTTGCCAATCATATTCCCGAGACGGTATATGACAATCTGCTGGAAACCGTGCGCACCAATGTGAAGCCGCTGCATGAATATGTGGCGTTCCGCAAAGAGCGGCTGGGACTGGATACCCTGTATTTCAGTGATCTGTTTGTGCCGCTGGTAAAGGAAAGTGCAAAAAAATACACCTATGAGCAAGCGCAGCAGATGGTGCTGGAGGCCACTGCCGTGCTGGGTGAGGATTATACCCGCTTGATTCAGAAAGCCTTTGATGAGCGCTGGATTGATGTGTATCCCCGCGATGCCAAGCGTACAGGCGCATATTCCACCGGTGCTTACAAGTGCAAGCCCTATGTGCTGCTGAACTTTACCGGTACACTGGATGACGTGTTTACACTGGCACATGAGCTGGGACATTCCCTGCATACCTGGTTCAGCAACGAGAACCAGCCGCTGATTTATTCCGGTTACAGCATTTTCTGTGCAGAAGTAGCCTCTACCCTCAATGAACAGCTGCTGAGCCGCTGGCTTTTCGAACACAGCACTTCCCGGGAAGAGAAGGCCCTGCTGCTGTGCAAACGTCTGGATGACATCCGTTCTACCTTCTACCGCCAGACCATGTTTGCCGATTTTGAACATCGGACCCATAAGCTGGTGGAAAACGGTGAGCCGCTGGTGCCCGGTACCCTGTGCGGAATCCACCGCAAGCTGAATGAAGATTACTACGGCCCGGAGCTGGTGGTAGACGAATATCTCTCCTGCGAGTGGGCCAGAATTCCCCATTTTTATACTGCTTTTTATGTGTACCAGTATGCTACCGGTATCGCGGCCTCTACTGCCATCGCACAGCGTATCTTTACCGAAGGCGCGCCCGCTGTGGCAGATTACCGCAAGTTCCTCACTACCGGCGGCAGCGACCATCCCATCGAGCTGCTGCGCATTGCCGGTGTGGATATGGCTTCTCCCAAGCCGGTTCTGGATACTATTGAAACATTCCGCATCACACTGCAAGAGCTGAAAGCACTGCTGGCATAAAACCGATAAAGAGAAAGGATACAGGAACGCATTTTGCGCTTCTGTATCCTTTTTCTTTTGTCAACCGTATGGATGCTTTCTGCCACGACGGCAAATCTTGTTGTTTTGGTTTATTGCCAGCTGTCAAAGTCCTTCAAAAACCAGATATCTTTGGCCTTGAAAACACGCCCTTTTAAATATTCCAGAATCCCGGCTTCTGTGGTAAAGGTAAAGCCCAGATAGTAGGAATACAGTGCCTGATAGGGGAAGCCGATCTTTTTATTGACAGCGTTTTTGCCGTATTTGCCATCACCAGCCAGCGGGTGGCCAATAGAAGCCATATGCGCCCGAATCTGATGTGTGCGGCCGGTAAGCAGTTCCACTTCCAGTAAAGAGAAGCCCTTCTTTTCTGCCAATACCCGGTATTTTGTGCGGATACTCCGAGTGTTGATGTTCGCCTTTTGAGAGATATACACCCGGTTCTGGCTCTCGTTCTTTTCCAGAAAGCCTTCCAGCGTATCTTCCTGCCGGGGCATTTTCCCGCAGACGATGCACAGGTATTTTTTGGTCAGTTCCCGTACACGCAGCTTTTCGTTCAGAACCCGCAGCGCCTCAGCATTTTTGGCAGCCATGACAATACCGCCGGTGTTCCGGTCAATGCGGTTCACCAGCGCCGGTGCAAAAGAGTTCTCTGCTTCCGGGTCGTATTCGCCTTTGTCATACAGATAGTGCTGTACCCTTGCAATCAGGGAATCAAAATGATAATGCTCGTCGGGATGGACAATCAATCCCGGCTTTTTATCCAGCAGCAGGATATTCTCGTCTTCATAAACAATTGATAGTTTCTTTGGAGCCTTGAGAAAATCATATTCTTTTGGTTCTTTTTGGAAGAATTCGTCTTTCAGGTACAGGGTCAGTACATCCCCCTCCTGTAAACGGGTAGAAATTTCGCATCGTTTTCCGTTGCACTTGATGTCCTTTTTTCGGATGCTTTTGTACAGCATGGACTGCGGCAGGTTTGGAAAGCTTTTCGTCAGAAATTTATCGAGGCGCTGGTTGGCGTCATTTGCCTGAATTACAATGGTTTTCACAGAATATCTCCTTTGTCAGAACCGGTCCTTGTGCAGTCCCAGCCGAAAGATTTTTTGAGGAAGTGAGAGAATCAGGACGATTCCCAATGTAATAGCTACTGCAATTTTCAAAGTTTCTTCACCTTTCATAGCAGCCATGGCGTTGTCGCCCATAATAAAATAATAGGCTGTGTAGTAGATTCCCGCACCGGGTACCAGTGGGAAAATACCGCAAATCAGGAAAATAGTGATAGGGGTTTTGCGCCATACTGCAAAAAAGCGGGAAACTGCCGTGAGCAAAAGCGTGGCGGCAAAAGAGGCGATAACTACAGAGCCGTAGCCCTGATTGACCAGCAGATAGCAAAGCCACCCCAGGCTGCCTGTAATTCCCGACCAGGCATACTGATGCTTGGGCACCTGGAAAAGGACGGCAAATGAAACTGTAGCAAAAAAGGCCACAACCAGCTGGACCAGGGCATCAAAAACACTCATCATACCGGCACCCCCACGGCAATTCCAAGCATGCTGGCGATTTTCAGCACAGCGCCCACGCCGATTGCAATACAGGCAGCGATGAGCAGCGTATCGATTAGCCGGATGGTGCCCGAAATATAGTCGCCGTTAAAAAAGTCGCGGATAGAGGTGGTGAGAGGGACGCCGGGGACCAGCGGGATGATGGAACCGATAATAATGCGGTCCATATTGTGTCCCAGTCCCAGCTGGTATAAAAATAGGCCGCAGAAAGCAGCCACCGCACTGGCCAGAATGTTGGTCATAATTTTGGAAAGCCGTTTTTTACCGGCCAGCAGCACAAAAATATATACCATCAGGCCGGAAAAGAAGGCGACGGCACAATCTACCAGGCTGCCGCCGAAAAGATAACAGAAACATGCGCTGCCAATGCCGGAAGCCAGAATCTGTATCCAGTCTGCCATAAAAGGGATCTGTTCAATTTGACGCAGCAGGGCAAAGGCCTCGGGGACGGTGTGCTTCCCTTCGGCGATTTCACGCGAAATCTGGTTTACCGCTGCAACTCTTCCCAGATGTACCGGCGCCAGAGGTACGTGGCGGATTTCTGCGGTGTGCGCTACACCATTTTCAGTGCCGCAGGCAAAAATCCCATTTGAAATGGCATAAACATGGAAGGTTTCCATGTGGTAAGAAGCCGCAATCCGCTCCATGGTTTCCTGCACCCGGAAGATTTCTGCCCCATTGGAAAGAAGAATCCGGCCTGCCAATACTGCCAATTCCAATGGGCTGTTTTCATTTTCCATATATTTTCTACCGCCTCCAAGTCATAGTAAAAGACGCCGCATAAACGTTTCCATTATATCCGAAAAAAGCTGGAGAATCAAGGATAGCGGCTGTACTATTATGCAAAGTTCGGCGTTTTTTGTACTTTTACTTTACACTGAATCAAAACTCAGGTATAGTTTATATGGAAGATATCGCGTACAGCTGCTTGGAAAGGCAGGAGGCATTAAAATGGCAGGCAAAGCAGGAAATAAAACAGAGAAAAATCTCCATCAGGGGCATCGGGAACGTGTTCGGGAGCAGTTTTTGAAAAACGGTGCTGCTGCAATGGAACCTCATGTCCTGCTGGAGATGCTTTTGTTTTATGCAGTTCCGCGCGGAGACACCAACCCTACTGCACACCGGTTGTTGGAACGTTTCGGCTCTTTCTCCGGTGTATTTGATGCTCCCTATGAAGAATTGCTGAAGGTGGAAGGGATTGGGCCGTCAGGAGCTTTATTGCTCAAAATGATTCCCGGTATTTTCCGGCGGTATCAGGAAGACCGCGAATCTGACGGGATGCGTGTTTTCAGCTCTGAAGAAGCACTCCGTCTGATCCGTCCAAAATTTCTCGGAAGAAAAACAGAGGCGGTGGTTCTTCTGCTGATGGACAGCCGCGGCCGGGTTATATATTGTGACATTGTGAGTGAAGGCTCTGTCAATGCCGCGCCAATTTATGCACCAGTTTTGGTACGCCTGGCGGCTTCGTACAATGCCAGTACCGCTATCCTGGCTCACAATCACCCCAGTGGACATCCGATTCCCACTTCCGGAGATATTTCGGCAACACGCCATGTGATTTGGGCATTGGACGCATTGGGTGTGCATTTGTATGACCACCTGATTGTGACTGAAACGGACTATCTGTCTATGCATTCCAGCGGAATTCTTGGAGAACTGCGGGAAGATCATGAAATGCGCAAAGAACAGCAATTATACCCTGAGGGTGCGGTAGCCAGCGATCAGGAAGCAAATTTGAGATAAAACAAAAAGTCCTGCCATGTAATTCATGGCAGGACTTTTTGTTTTATGATTCCTGAGATGTGATTGTATGGCGCTTGATGGCTTCAAAGCTTTCTGCGCTGATAACATGTTCAATCCGGCAGGCATCTTCGACTGCGATTTTGGGGTCTACCCCAAGTGTCATCAACCAGTTGGAGATCATGGTGTGCCGTTCATACATGGTCTCTGCAATTGCCTGCCCTTTTTCTGTCAGCGTGATATGCCCTTCTTTGGAAACCTGTACATAGCCGTTCTCACGCAGGTTTTTCATCGCAACACTGACGCTGGGTTTGGTGTATTCCAGTTCATTCACAATATCAATCGCACGCACAGAGCCTTTGCGGTTCTGTAAAATCAGGATTGTTTCCAGATAATTTTCAGCAGATTCCTGTATTTTCAAAAGATCTCCTCCCAGAAACAGAATAACAGAGTTCAGTATAACATGAAAGCGGATAGTGTTTCAACTGTTCATTTTTTCAAGCTTTCTGCCATGGGCAGGAAGCTTATTTTTTATTGATTTTATAGACAAAAGTCATCTTATTAGCCTTTGCAAATGTTTATAGAAAACA
>DVIY01000265.1 GCA_018710915.1 Candidatus Gallacutalibacter pullistercoris | reverse complement strand
GATTTCCACATCCGATAAACTCTATAGATTTTACTCGAATTGACTTTGAGATGATATCTTTTGCTTGCTCTATAGAATACTTCATTTGTCAGCTCTTTCCTATATACAAAAATAAACATATAAACGGTGAAAAAGTAACCTTTCCACCGTTTAATAAAGACTTTGTTATCACATCTGAGCTAAAGAGCAGCTCCGTTTTTGTTTGTAAATGTGTGTTTCGAAAAGATTCAAAGCTTATTTTGCCAGCGATTTCAGATAAGCGGCGGTTTCTTGCAGCCGTTCGGGGTTATTTTCCCAGTCGCCTTCAAAGCTGATGGTTCCGTCATATCCACATTCTTTCAGCGCACGGAAAATCGCCTCATAATCGGCGCCATCCCCGGGATACGGGGCTTTTCGGGTAATGGGGTGCGCAATATGGCAGTGACGCAGCAGGTCGCCCGCTCGTTTCAGCACAGAAAGCGGTTCGTTTTCCTGACCGGCATGATAGAAATCGCAGAGCACGGCTTTGGGGCCTTCCGGCAGGCTTTCCAGCAAATCAAGCGACTCGCCCACCGTATTCAGAAAGCTGCACTCCTTTTTGCACAGCGGCTCGATTGCCACAACAATTCCCTTTTCCCCCAGTATTTCTGCTGCCTGGCGGTAAAAGATTTTGAACTGCTCTTTTCCCTTTTCCCGGCCAAAATCATCGTTTAGCTCGCGTGCGCCGCCGGAACCTAGCACAGCTGCTTTTACACCCAGCGCAGAAAGACGCTCGGCTGCGGTTTTCAGATATGCCCGGTTGCGTTCTTCGTCCAGCGGAGCATGGCCCAGCGGCCAGTCACCCGGCAAAAACAGGTTTGCTGCCAGCATGGGAAAGCCCACCTTTTGCAAATGAGCCAGATTTGCTGCAAATTCTTCTTCGCTCATAGCACAAATGGGCGCGATACCCGATTCGAGATAATCAAAACCACAACTTTTTGCCAGCTCTGCCTGTTCGAACCCTCCGCAAAAACCGATCTGCATCACAACTCCTCCTTACAGGCTGTTATACGCCGGAATATGCGGCAAACCCGCCGTCTACCGGCAGCACTACGCCGGTAACAAATCCTGCAGCCTTCTTGGAGACCAGGAACAGCAGGGCGCCTACCAGTTCTTCCGCCTCGCCGAAACGGTTCATCGGCGTGCCGCGCAGAATCTTATCGGTGCGGGGGGTAGGCTCTCCGGCCTCGTTGAACAGCAAAGCGCGGTTCTGGTTGGTGACAAAGAAGCCCGGTGCGATGGCGTTCACGCGGATGCCCTGCGGAGCAAAGTGGACAGCCAGCCACTGTGTAAAGTTGCTGACAGCCGCCTTTGCGCCGGAATAGGCGGGAATCTTGGTCAGAGGCGTAAAGGCATTCATGGAGGAAACATTCAGGATGCAGGCGTCCTCCTTGCCGATGAGGTCAGGAGCGAAAACCTGGGTCGGAATCAGCGTCCCCAGGAAATTCAGGTTGAATACAAACTGTACGCCCTCGGGCTCCAGATTGAAAAAGGTCTTGATGTCGGTGCGGTCTACGTCGCCATCCTCGCAGTACTCCTTATCGGTGGTGGCGCGGGGGTTATTGCCACCGGCGCCATTGAGCAGGATATCGCAGCTTCCCAGCTCCCGGAGCACAGTCTGATGGGCCTGCTCCATGCTCTCTTTATTAAGCACATCACAAGCAACAGCCAGAGCACAGCCACCCTCGTCGCGGATAGCCTGTGCTTCTCTTTCGGCAGCTTCGCCGTTTTTATCCAGCAGGGCAACCTTTGCACCGCAGGCAGCCAGCGCCTTGGCGAACATGCTGCACAGCACGCCGCCTGCACCGGTGACAACGGCGGTCTTGCCGCTTAAATCAATGGAAAAAGGCAGATTCATGGTACTTACTCCTTTGCATATTTATCCAGTGTTTCCCAAATGCCGTTGAGGTAGGCAGCGCCCAAAGCCCGGTCATACAATCCATAACCTGCGCGGCCTGTCTCCCCCCAGATCATACGTCCGTGGTCGGGCCGGACATAGCCGGTAAAGCCGTTGCCGTGCAGAATCTTCATGATGCGGGGGATATCCAGCGAACCGCAAGCGGAGAAATGAGCGGATTCCTCAAAACTGCCGTCGTCCAGAATCTTCACATTGCGCACGTGCATAAAGTGGATGCGGCCCATTTTGCTGTATTCGTCGATCATGGAATAGATATCGTTAGCCTTGGTGCAGCCCAGAGAACCGGTGCAGAAAGTCAGACCATTGGCGGGACTGTCTACCAGCTTCAAAAAGCGGTCGAGGTTTTCTTTGCAAGTGATGATGCGGGGCAGGCCGAAAATATTCCACGGCGGATCATCGGGATGGATGGCCATATTCACGCCGGATTCTTCGGCCACGGGGATGACAGCCTCGAGGAAATACTGGAGATTTTCCCACAGCTTTTCTTCGGAAACATGGCTGTATTCTTCAAACAGCGCTTTCAAATCCTCTTTGCGGTAGCTGCTGTCCCAGCCGGGCAATGAAAGCTCCCCGGTGAGGGGATCCATCTTTTCCAGCTGGTCTTTATAATAAACCAGCGCATTGGAGCCGTCGGACAGCACCTTATCCAGCTGGGTACGGGTCCAGTCAAACACGGGCATAAAGTTGTAGCAGATGCACTTTACCCCGGCTTCGCCCAGACGGCGGATATTTTCCTGATAATTGGCGATATAGCGGTCCCGGGCAGGCTTGCCCAGCTTGATGTCCTCGTGCACAGGCACACTCTCGATGACATCAAACACCAGACCGGCGTCCTCCACCTGCTGTTTCAGGGCCTGGATGCTCTCACGGCTCCACACCTCGCCTACCGGCACGTCATACACGGCGGTGACGATACTGCGCATATTGGGAATCTGGCGGATTTTTTCCAGCGTCACGGGGTCATGCGCGCCATACCAACGGAAGGAGAGTTTCATTTCTAAAGGAAGTTTCATCAGACGGCCTCCTTTTCCAGAACTTCTTTCAGGGAAGCAAACGCCAGACGGAATGCAGCTTCACCCTTACTGGCGGCTTCTTTTTCTTCCCGATGGCCATTCTCGAGTGCAGCCAGTCCGGAAAAGTCCGCCAGATGGGGTTCCAGGCTCAGCACACCGGCATAACCTCTTTCATCCAGCTGAGAGAAGATTTCGAGCAGATGGCCGTCGCCCTGGCCGGCGGGAACCACTTTTCCGCCCTCCCACAGGGCATCTTTCACGTGGACATAGTCAATGTAAGGCTTGAGCATCTCAAAGGCTTCCAGTGTATCCTGCTTGCACTGCACGAAGTTGGCGAAATCGAAGGTACAGCGGAAGTGGGCGCCGAACAGCTCCTGGAACAAATCCAGACACCGGGCGGCGTTATCGCCGTAAATGCCCTTTTCGTTCTCATGGAGCAGGACAATATCGTTTTCCCGCGCGCACTCGATAAAGCATCTCAGGCGGCGGAGCACCTCTTCCCGATATGCAGCCGGGTCTTCCCCTTCGGGAATATAGAAGCTGAACATGCGGATATAATGGGTGCCGAGAATTTTGGCCTGCTCCACAACATGGCGGAACAGCTCCATATGCGGCTCAAAATCATCGGTAATCTTGATTTTTCCGATAGGAGAACCCAAAGCGGAAACGCCGATTCCGGCTTCTTCCAGACGGTGGGCGATTTCCTTGGTTTCGTCCAAGGTATATTCGGTAATATTTTTTCCGTCTGCACCGCGGATTTCCATCTGGGGGATATGCAAGTCCCGGAGCACCCGAAGCTGCTCATCCAGAGAAGGGTCAATCTCATCGGCGAAACCGGAAACAGTAACGCGATATTTCATTTCCATAAAACAGTTATTCCTTTCTGTATGGTGTGTGGGGCGCGTAATATGCGCCCTATACTTTCATTCATCATTTGCAGGCGACTGTTCACAAAAGGCCGTTGGCCTTTTGAATCGAAATGCATTGAACATGCAGTTGTCGCTCAAGCCGCGACGGGCTGTTACTTTCTTCCGAAAAGAAAGTAACCAAAGATTCGCAGGGGGCTTTGCCAGTCTCGCCTGCCGGCTCGGTCGGTGTTCAACGTTTGCCACTGGCAAACAACACCCCTTGACCCCCGCAGCTCACTCCGCGACACGCCAGAATGAGCAAAGCTCAGTGGCGGTCGAAGGCGATGCCGTGTGAACTGGTGACCACGGAGTAGATTGGCTTGCAGCAAACTGACTGAAGTTACAGCAGAGCGGGCGTTTTACTCTCGTTGGATTCGTAAATACCCAGCATCAGATTCAACGTTCGGCAGGCTTCGTCAAAATCAATGGCGAAATGCTCGCCGTCTTCCAGACACCGGTAGAAATCTCCGATCAATGCCTGATGGCTGGCGCCCCAGCAATCTTTTCCCGCATGAGGCAGAGCCGGGAATTCCTGTTTCACCGGCTTTTTCCCATTCTCCGCCACGGTCACTTCATCGCCTTCGATACGCAGCACGGCCTTTTCACATACGATCTCCACTACCACCGGGGAATCGGTACAATAGGCGGTGGTTGCATAAAACAGGGCATTGCAATTCGGGAATTCGATATAGGCTTCGGCGGTGTCCTCCACCTCGATGACCTCTTTCAGGTGATGGTTGACTACCCGCCCCTCCACGCTCTTCGGTTCGCCCAGCAAATACCGCAGCAAATCCAGCGTATGGATGGACTGGTTAATCAGCACGC
>DVIY01000264.1 GCA_018710915.1 Candidatus Gallacutalibacter pullistercoris | reverse complement strand
AACGATTATTTTCTTTCTATCCATCTGTGTGGCCATCTTAGTCTGTGTGATTGTCTATCAACAGTTTGCATTTCGGACAGGCACCCAGGCCAAGCTGAATGGGATCAGCCAAAAGCTGGAGGAAATTCTGGACACAGACAGCGACGAGAAAGTGATGGTTTTCACCGATAATCCCAGCTTGATTTCTCTGGCGACGCAAATCAACCGGCTCTTGGTGGATCGTCAAAAGGTGCGGGCAGATTATAGGCGTTCGGAGCTGGCTTCAAAGCGGATGCTGTCTAATATCTCTCATGACATCAAAACTCCCATGACCGTGATCCTGGGCTATCTGGAGATCATGCGGGTAAACGGTGATCCGCGCCAGGAAATGCTGGGGAAGGTAGAGGCTACTGCCCACCGTGTTATGGAGTTGATTACTCAATTTTTTACCTTGGCAAAGCTGGAAGCCGGGGATACAGAGCTGGAACGCTCCAAACTGAATTTGAATGAGGTATGTAGCGAAAACATCCTCAGTTTTTATGAATTGCTTTCTACTCAGGATTTTCAGATTGAAGTTGACATTCCAAACGCCCCCATTTTTGTTATGAGCAATTCGGATGCCTTGCAGCGTATTCTGTTCAATCTGATTTCCAACGCTATCCGGTATGGAGCGGACGGAAAATACCTGGGAATGGTTCTGCGTTCTGACGAGGAAAACGCATACATTGACATTATTGATAAAGGGCGGGGTATCCCAAAGGAGTTTGCCGACACGATTTTTGAACGCCTCTTTACAATGGAAGATTCCCGTAATCCACGGATGCAGGGAAATGGGCTTGGGCTGACGATTGCAAAAAATTTGGCGGTGCAGCTGGGCGGTGACATTACCTTGACCAGCCAGCCCAATGTAAAAACGGTCTTTACCGTCACATTAAAGAAAATGACCTATTGAACATAGGTCATTTTTCACGAAAGGAATTTGTAAGGATTATTCAAGAGTTTTGAAAAACGGACTTCCTATAATACACAGTATGAAAGGAGGCACCCCCATGCAATATATCCTACAAACCAACCAGCTCACAAAAAGGATCGACGAAAAAGAGCTGGTTGTGGATGTTGATCTTCACATCCGAAAGGGTGAGATATACGGTTTCCTTGGCCCAAACGGAGCGGGTAAAACTACCGTAATGAAAATGCTGACCAACCTTTGGAAGCCCACCAGCGGCACGATTGAATTGTTTGGAGAGATCTTAACGCCAAAATCCTATGAGGTACTGAAACGGATGGGCAGCATGATCGAATTTCCCACTTTTTACGACCACATGACCGGGCGGGAAAATTTGCGGCTCCACGGGGAGTACATGGGCTATTACAATGTCAACAGCGTGGAGGATGCGCTGCGGATTCTGGATTTGACATCCGCCGCCGACCAACCAGTCAAACGCTATTCGTTGGGCATGAAAGAGCGCCTTGGGATTGCGCGGGCCATCATGTGCAAACCTGAGCTTCTCATTTTGGATGAACCAACCAACGGCCTTGATCCAGCTGGAATGAAGCAGATCCGCGATTTGCTGAAAACACTCTGTACCGAATACGGGATAACCATTATGGTTTCCAGCCATATTCTTTCGGAGATTGAAAGTATTGCGGATACGGTTGGGATTATCCACCACGGACGGATGCGGAAAGAAATCAGTATGCGTGATATTGAGGAGAGCAATCTCAACTATATCGAAGTAACTGTTTCGGACGAGAAAAGAGCTGTCTATGTTTTGAGTGAAAAACTGGGCCTGTCCAATTTCAAGCTCGTGGAGGGAGGCACAATCCGCATTTATGATCCAGAGGCATCCACAAGTCAGCTTTCCAGAGCTCTGTCACTAAACGATGTGGAAGTGTTGTCCATAGGCAGAAATACCGAGACTTTGGAAGATTACTTTTTGAAGCTGACGGGGGAGGTGGATCGCTCGTGTTGAAATTGATTCGTCTGGAATGGCAGAAAAATAACATTGGAAAGTATATCCGAAATGCGGTGATTCTCGCCGTACTGCTTTCCATCTTTATGTTCGCGCTGTGCTACCTGGGAATTGCAAATGATCCGGAGACGGGTGTACCGGATGCAGCACCGGGTAATAGTACCATATCGGCTCCCATTGAATTGTTCAGCAGTATGTCGTTTCTAGTGTTTACAGGCGTTATGCTGTCCACCTTCATCGTGAGCGCATACCAGAACAAAACCATGGATTTGATGTTCTCTTATCCCATCAAGCGCCAAAAAATCCTGGTGTCTCAGATGTTGGCCGTCTGGATTTTTAACTTTGTAGCACTGGTTTTGACCAAGCTATTGCTCTATGGAGTAGTGCTGCTGGGATCGCAATTTAGGGTATCTTCGTTCCCGCTGGACTATGATATGACCAGTGTGAGCTTCTACATTCAGCTGCTTGTAAAGTCTATTACCATTGTTACCATGAGCTTCATTTCCCTGTTTGTCGGGATGAAAATGAAATCGTCCAAAGCTACAATCGTGGCATCTTTCCTGCTTATCCTTTTGACACAGGCCAATATTGGAGACTTAACAATGGCAAATAATGTGGTTGTTTCAGCCGTGCTTACTGTTATTTCTTTGATCTTTGCATTTTTGTCTATCTTCCAAGCAGAGGAGAAGGACTTGACCTGAGACTGGAGCACAAAAGAATAAAAACATAACTGCCGTACGACGGCAAAAGAAAAAAACCGTCGTACAGCAGCATATATTCACGCGAGAACAGCGGTGGTTTTGAGAAATCAAGGCCGCCGTTTTCTTTTTGAAAAATGAGATTACGGGGGGTGTCTTAAGTAGTGATAAGGAAGTAAATAGGTAATTGCAGGGCGGCATAGCGTGTGGCTATGCCGTTCTGCCTTTTCTTTGCCGTTCAATCACTTGACTGTCGTTAGGAAGATTTACTTCCCCAATAAAGTTCCAAACAATCTGTACTTTCTGTCGGCGGTGGCC
>DVIY01000263.1 GCA_018710915.1 Candidatus Gallacutalibacter pullistercoris | reverse complement strand
GAAAGCCATTATATTCATGATAAAATCCGTATTGAAGACACATATTTTTCGACCCGTTACTCAAACCAATACCGCATGGCAAACGGTGTTTATGTAGACGTATTTGTGTATTATAAAACCAGTGATAATCCCTTCCTGCAAAAAATCCATCTGAATTTAATTCGTATTTGGCGCCGGGTACTGGGAATCCGCTGGGCAGACCACCCCCGCCGCGGTTATCACTATACTCTTTCGAAAATTCTTCTGCCGATTATGCGCGCAATCCCCTTCCGGTGGTATCATCTGTTTTACAAAAAGCTGCTGGGGATGTTCGAAAAGCGCAATACGCATTATCGGATTGACAGCGGTTTTAATCTGATGAAGTGCGGTGCTTTCCCCGCTGAATGGTTCGATGAAACTGTTGACGTGAATTTTTGCGGCCATAAGTACCCGATTCCGAAAGATTATGACAAATATCTTCGCCACTGGTTTGGCGATCATTATATGGAGCTTCTTCCGATTTCCAGCCGTACCTCTGTGCATGATGTGGTTCGTATTGACTTGGGACGCCGCCTGCTCTCTGAAACGGAGGACGGCGAGTTCCATCATGCTGATCTTCGCGGTGAGCTGTATGAAGAACCGCTGGAACCGTAATGGAGGCTGTTTATGACGCAAACAATTGCAAAACCTCAAACAGCCCGCGATTCCTGGTACGATAATGCCAAAGCAATTCTGATTTTATCGGTGGTAATCGGGCATCTGGCGACCGGCGATATTTCTCCTGAACGGGACTGGGTAAACAGCTTCGGCAAGTTTATCTATTTCTTCCACATGCCGGTATTCATGATGATTTCCGGGCGCTTTTCTCGCGGAAGGGTTGACCGGAAAGAATATGGGAAAGCGGTTGTCCATCTGTTAATCCCTTACCTGATTTTACAGACGGGCATGATTCTTCTGTACTCTGCCATGGATATCAAAACATCGGGCTTTTCTTACCTTTCTCCGTTGTTTGGATTATGGTATCTGTTCGTATTGTTTTTGTATTCGGTGATTTCCCCGCAGCTGTGTCGGTTTCGGTTTTTGTTCCCGGTTTCCATTCTGGCTGCAATTGCCGCGGCGTTCTTGCCTTCCCCATTATTCGGTGGATTTCAAAGAGCTGTGATGTTTTATCCGTTCTTTCTTTTCGGGTATTATACTTCTTCCTGCTCGTTCGTATTTTGCAAAAAAGTCTGGTTCCGCTGCATCAGCATCCTCTTTTTTGCAGCACTGCTGCTGTTTATGATGTTCTTCGGCACTTCCCTGCGGATGGATTTATTTACGCTGAAAACCGTCATTGCTGATATTGACGGCAGCAACCATTGGCTGATCGCCCTGGAATATCTGCTGCATTATGCGGGAAGCTTTGTCTGTTTCTTCGCAATCATGGGGATTTCTCCAACCCGCAAAACCTTTTTCTCGTATGTCGGCGTTTATTCTGTCTATGTATATGCGCTGCACCTGTTTTTCATCGTCTGGCTGCGCTATGTGACGCCGGCGATTCCCTTACCGGGAAAAGGATGGGTACTGCTTTATCTGGCAGCCGGTATCCCGCTGACGCTTTTGTTGGCCAGCAAGCCGGTACGGCGTATTTTCCGGCCGTTTATTGAACCAAAGGTAAATTTTCAGCGATTGCTGGAAACGCTGCCGCTTAAACAGAAATAAACAAAAAGGCTCTTTCCCTCGCTTGGGAAAGAGCCTTTCAACCTGTAGAGAAAGTTCTTCGCCGCTGGCAAATTGCACAAGGAAGGAATTTTTAAAGGGGAAACCCCAGACGTGGGTTTCCCCTCAAAAACAGCCCACCGGGCTGTTTTCTCACCCTTTCCTGCGTGCAGGAAGGCAAAAAGAATTTCGCCCGTTGCGACGGGCGACCAAAGGGCTTTGCCCTCTGGTCTCCTACGATTTTTTGAAAAAAATCGAGTAAAACTTTTGCGTCGCGGGGCAGCTTTTGCGATTTTGCAGCGACTCCCACGCGAACTGTTTTGTACAACTTTTTTCGGCCAGTTGGGTTTTATCGACAAGCTAAAAGGCTCTTTCCCTCACTTGGGAAAGAGCCTTTTTGTTTTGGAAAAACGGTTATTCTTTTTCTACCGTACCGGTAGCCACAAAATCAGCGCCGGTATCCAGAATATTCTTCAGCACCAAGTCGCCAATGTGTACGGGAGCTGTGAGAGTCACTGCATTGAGCAGGGAAACCGCTTCCAGCATTTTTGACTTGGGAATATCAGAGCTGGTCTTTACCGAAACCCGGCGCTTTTCGCCGCCCTCTACCCGAACCGTGGAAGTCACCACACGGGTGGGATTGGTCAGCTCTTTTTTGCCGTAGGCTGCGCCCTTTTCACAAGAATTGCCCGTTACGGCATAGCCATTTTCTTCGTCCACTTTCAAATGGCACCCCTTGGGGCACACAATACAAATCAGTTCTGTCATGATTTACCCCTCCTTCTCCACAATCTGCACCGTCAGGGCATCGCCGCAGGCTTTTTCTGCCAACACCTTCGGCAGCACCACTTTTTCCATTTCACCGGGAGCCATATGCTCGCGGGCAAAGTGGGCCAGCACGGTTTTTCCGTCGGTGATCTGGATTTCTACATTCCGGTAAATATTGCGTACCCGGAAGAAAATCTCGGCTGTCCTGGCCATATGCTCGACCCGGATGCGCTGCGGAACCGTATAGCTTACGCCGTTTCCGTTTTGCAGCTCCAGAATACGCCCGGCAGGGGTTTCCCCGGCTTTGCCATACTCCGCAGCAGCTTTTCCTGCGCGTTGGCTCTCCATGGTCACATAGTCCACCAGGTCATGCACATGCACCACGTTGCCGCAGGCGAACACGCCCGGCAGAAAGGTTTCCATATTTTCGAACACCACTGCGCCATTGGTGCGGGGGTCCATGGTGATACCGGCTTCCCGTGTCAGCTCATTTTCGGGAATCAGGCCGACAGAAAGCAGCAGGGTATCGCAGTCAAACACCATTTCGGTGCCGGGAATCGGACGGCGGTTTTCGTCTACCTTGGCCACGGTAACCTGTTCCAGGCGCTCTTTGCCTTTGATGTCCACTACGGTATGGGACAGGTACAGCGGGATGTTAAAGTCATGCAGGCACTGGACGATATTCCGGTTTAAACCGCCGGAATAGGGCATCAACTCCACACAGGCCAGCACCTTGGCACCTTCCAGCGTCATACGGCGGGCCATAATCAGGCCGATATCACCGGAACCGAGAATCACTACCCGTTTGCCCACCATGTAGCCCTCGATATTCACATAACGCTGCGCCGCACCGGCAGTAAAAATGCCGCTGGGACGCTCGCCGGGAATTGCAATCGCGCCGCGGGTACGCTCCCGGCAGCCCATGGCCAGCACAATAGAAGTGGCTTCCAGCACCATATAGCCGTCGGTGGGGTTCACTGCATGGACAGTGCGGTCGTTTTCAATATGGAGCACCATGGTATCCAGCTTCACTTCGATACCGGTACCCTCCAGCATTTCGATAAACCGTCCGGCATATTCCGGGCCGGTGAGTTCTTCTTTAAAATAATGCAGGCCAAATCCGTTGTGGATACACTGGTTCAGAATTCCGCCCAGCACCTTGTCCCGCTCTAAAATCAGCACATGTTCCGCGCCGCTTTTCCGGGCTTCTTCTGCCGCTGCCAGTCCGGCAGGGCCGCCGCCGATCACAATGACATCATATTTCATGCGTTTTCTCCCCTTCCGCTCTTATCTCTCGCCTGTTTTTGTCTCGCCGGTGATGATGACCATTCCGGCGCGATCCTGCATGACATCCTGCATGGGCATACCGGTTTCACGGGCGATAATCTCATGCACACGCGGGCCGCAGAAACCGCCCTGGCACCGGCCCATGCCTGCGCCGCAGCGCCGCTTGATGCCGTCGATAGAGACCGGCGGGATGGGTGAATGAAGGGCGTCCACCATTTCCCCTTCGGTCACAGTCTCACAACGGCAGATAATCCGGCCATAAAGGGGATTTTTCCGGACCGCCTCGGCCTTTTCTTCGGCAGAAAGCTCTTTGAAATGAACTCTCTCCGGCAGTTCTTCCTGAAAATCATTTTTGAAAAGCAGCTTTACGCCATCCTGCATCAGCAGTTCGGCTACATATTCGCCGATAGCCGGCGCACTGGAAAGACCGGGAGACTTAATGCCCGCCACATCCAGGAAGCCGGGTTCCAGCCAGTGAATCTGGAAATCGTCAATATTCGTGTTGGCACGCACGCCGGCAAAGTTGCGGATAGAGTCGCGCCAGTTGAGGCCCGGCACCGACAACAGCGCCATTTTGCGCACAAAAGCCAACCCCTCGGCGGTAGTGCCGGTCTCTTTGGCGCCTTCTACTGCTTCGGCGTTGGGGCCGACAATCAGGTTCCCGTCTACCGTGGGGCTGACCAGAATTCCCTTGCCCAGCTCTGTGGGACATTGGAAAATGACATGGTGCACCGTATTTCCGGCGCATTTATCCATAAGGTAATATTCGCCGCGGCTGGGTTTCAGCTCATAAGAAGGCTCCTTCAACAGGGAAGCCACAGCAAAAGCGTCCACACCGGAAGCATTCACCACATACCGTGCCTTGAGCGTACCAGAAGGGGTAGTCAGCTCATACCCATCCTCTGTTTTGGCAATCCCTGTCACCGGGCTGTTCCAGCGAAGCTCTACGCCGTTGCGCACAGCCGACTCGGCAAAGGCCAGCGCCATGCGCCACGGGGAAACGATACCCGCACTGGGGGCATACAGGGCGCCTTTAATTTCCGGGTTCACGTTCGGTTCCATTTCCCGCACTTCTTCGGCGGAAAGAATTTGCAGACCCGGCACGCCATTGTGGCGGCCGCGCTGATACAGCACCTCTACGGTTTTCATATTTTCTTCTGTAAAAGCCAGAATCAGCGAACCGATGGGCTGATACGGGAAGTGCAGCTTCGGTGCAAGTTCCTTCACAAGCTCTACGCCGCGGGTATTGAGCTTGCCCATCAGCGAACCGGGCCTGGGGTCATACCCGGCGTGGATAATCGCAGAGTTTGCTTTTGTCGTACCGACTGCAACATCGTTTTCCTTTTCCAGCACACAAACGGAAAGGCGGTATTTTGAGAGCTGGCGGGCAATCGCCGCACCCACTACGCCACAGCCAATGACCGCTATGTCATATGTACGGTTTTCCAAATTCCATTCCTCCTGTTTTTCCCGATACACAAAGAAAAAGCTGCAACAAAAGAAGCCTGTATCCTACAGACCTCTCTGCCGCAGCTCAAAAACTCTTCGGGCAATATCGAATTGTATGATTGTATTATACTGCAATCGATTTCAAAAAACAAGTTGCCTTTGTACAAAAATAAAGTTTGAAAATAAAGTTTTATTTTTATCTATTTTCTCTTGCATCTTGAAGAAAAGTCTTATATAATAGAAATATCGAACAATCCCCGGAGGTTTTTATGCTGAAATTCTGGAGCTTTG
>DVIY01000262.1 GCA_018710915.1 Candidatus Gallacutalibacter pullistercoris | reverse complement strand
GGAAAAGGCCTGCAAAAGCTGCCATAAATGCGCTCTCTGTGAAACCCGCCATCATGTGGTGTTTGGCGTAGGAAATCCGCAGGCAGATATTATGTTTATTGGGGAAGGCCCTGGAGAAAACGAAGACTTACAAGGAGAACCTTTTGTTGGCCGGGGTGGACAGCTGCTCGATAAAATGCTGGCTGCCGTTGATTTGGACCGTAACCGCGATATCTACATTACCAATATTGTCAAGTGCAGGCCGCCTCAAAACCGAGACCCGCGCCCGGAAGAACAGGAAGCATGCATGAATTGGCTGCGCAGCCAGGTAACCTTGATCCAGCCTAAAATCATCGTCTGCCTTGGGCGGATTGCCGCGATGAAACTGATAAAGCCCGATATAAAAATTACCAAAGAGCATGGCCAGTTTTTCAAAAAGGGAAATCTGATGATGATGGCTACACTGCATCCGGCAGCACTGCTGCGAAACCCTTCAGCTAAACCTGGCGCTTTTGAGGACTTTTTGAAACTTCGAAAATTCCTGGATGAAAATGAGATTTCTTCAGAAAAATAATTTTTCTTCCCTCTTCAAAACACATTGACAAATATCTATATATAAGTTATACTGGTATTGCTTTAAAAACGGAGGGAATAAAATGGAAATTGATCCCAAAAGAGCTGCTGCAGTCTTTAAAGCTTTCTGCGATGAAAACCGTATTCGTATTTTACAGCTTTTGTCCAGTGGCGAAAAATGTGCCTGCAAGCTGTTGGAAGAACTACCGGTAACGCAGCCCACTTTGTCTCATCATATGAAAATCCTTTGCGATTCCGGAATTGTGATTGGACGGAAAGAGGGAAAATGGATGCACTACTCCATTTCGCCCGAAGGCCGCGCATATGCCATGCAATGTCTGCAAGCTGTCACTACAGTGCAAGATCACTCACAAAATAAGCCGTGCTGCTGAAAATAAAAGCCTGGCACGGCTTTTTTTACAAAACATAACATAGATATATTTAAATGTAATAATTTAATATAAGGAGGCTATCTATGGAAATCATTCAAACAGGCTGGGAGTTCTTTCAAAATGAGGTTTTGGGGATGGACTGGCTAAATCGCTTGATCGGCGCCCTGTTGGAAAATCTAGGGCTGGACACTTCCGAAAAAATAGGCGGAAGCATTCAGTTTTTCCTATATGATGTCATAAAAATTATGATTCTTCTGGGTGTGCTGATCCTATTGATTTCTTATATTCAAAGCTATTTTCCGCCTGAACGCACCAAAAGAATTCTGGGACGCTTTCACGGTTTGGGTGCAAATCTGCTTGCGGCATTGCTTGGAACGGTAACGCCTTTCTGCTCCTGCTCTTCTATCCCACTTTTTATGGGATTTACCAGTGCGGGTCTTCCTCTTGGTGTTACTTTTTCGTTTCTCATTTCTTCTCCTATGGTAGACCTCGGCTCATTGGTGCTGTTAATGAGTATTTTCGGCTGGAAGGTTGCGATTGTCTATGTAATTGTCGGGCTGATTATCGCTGTAACCGGCGGTACGCTGATTGAAAATCTGCATCTGGACAATCAAGTCGAAGAGTTTATCCGCCAGGGAAAAATGTTGGATGTTCCGCAAGAAAAGCTTCGCCCTGCTGACCGTCTTCAATACGCATGGGGACAGGTTCGCTTTACTGCCCGTAAAGTAGCGCCCTATGTATTGATTGGCGTGGGCATTGGTGCAATCATTCACAACTGGATTCCAGAAAACTGGATTATCACATTGCTGGGCGATTCCAATCCTCTAGGAGTAGTTTTGGCAACAATTGCAGGAATTCCCATGTATGCCGACATTTTCGGAACAATTCCGATTGCAGAGGCATTGCTCGGAAAAGGCGCCTTGTTGGGGGTTGTGCTTTCGTTCATGATGGCGGTGACGACGCTGTCTCTCCCCTCGATTATCATGCTGCGAAAAGCTGTCAAGCCTAAACTATTAGCAATTTTTGTTGGGATTTGTACCGCTGGTATTATTATTGTCGGATATTTTTTCAATGCGGTTCAAAATATATTGATTTAATGGAGGTAATGAACTATGTCACTGCTTGCTTTGGTAAAAAAGAAAAAGAAGGAAAATTCTCCGTGCGCCTGCTGCAATAACCAGACAGAAAACAAGGTACCGGGTAACTGCGAAGGAAAAGTTATTAAGGTATTTGGTTCCGGATGTAAAAACTGTCACACTCTGTATGAAAACACCTGTCAGGCAGTCAAAAATCTCGGTATCCATACTGAGGTGGAGTATGTCACGGATATGCAGCAGATCATGCTTTATGGCGTTATGCGTATGCCTGCACTGGTAATCGATGAACAGGTGGTTTCCATGGGACGTGTATTGCAAACGGGTGAAGTAGAAAAGCTCCTGCAAAACCATGCGTAACGGGAGGAATTGAAATGAAACAAAAAGTTGCTTTTATCTGTGTCCACAATTCCTGCCGCAGCCAGATTGCTGAAGCATTGGGAAAACACCTGGCAGCAGAAAAGTTCGACTTTTATTCTGCCGGTACCGAAACCAAACCTCAAATCAATCAGGATGCCGTGCGGCTGATGAAACAGCTTTATGGAATTGACATGGAAGAAACCCAGTACAGCAAAACAATTGAAGCTATCCCTGCACCCGATCTCGCCATTTCTATGGGATGTGAAGTGGGATGTCCATGGATTGGCCGGGCATTCGATGACAATTGGGGGCTTCCCGATCCTACCGGGCAGCCTGACAGTGTGTTTATCGAAGTGATTCAGGAAATCGAAAAGAAAATCAAACAGCTTATGGAATAAAATAAGGGCACACCCTTCCTTTGTGAAGGGTGTGCCCTTGTTGCTTGATAGGAAAGCTGAAATTTTAGCTTCCAAACACTTCCTCGCTGGCCTCCTGCTCAAATTGCCGGGTATACAGGTCGTGATAATAGCCGCCTGCCGCCAACAGTTCTTCGTGTGTTCCCTGCTCTACAATTTTTCCATGACGCACTACCAGAATCAAATCCGCTTTGCGAATCGTAGAAAGCCGGTGCGCAATCAGGAAGGAAGTACGGTTTTCGAGCAGGGTGGAAATTGCATGCTGAATCAGCTCTTCCGTTTTGGTGTCAATGGAAGAGGTCGCCTCATCCAGTACGAAAATGCGCGGGTCTGCCAATACCGCACGTGCAAATGAAACCAGCTGTTTTTCTCCGGTAGAAAGATGGTCTCCTCCCTCGCCTACGTCACTTTCATAGCCATTTTCCATGTGCATAATCGTATCATGGGCGCTGACCAGTTTAGCTGCGGCCTCAATCTCTTCATCGGTTGCATCCAGCCGTCCATACCGCAGATTCTCACGGACTGTACCGGAAAAAAGGTGCGGCGTTTGCAGCACATATCCAATACTGCTGTGCAGCCACAGCATACTGCGTTCCCGGTAATCTTTTCCGTCAATGAGAATCCGCCCGCCCGTGGGCTCAAAGAAACGGCAGGCCAGATTTACCAGCGTAGATTTTCCTGCACCGGTCTCGCCTACAATTGCTACTGTAGTACCTGCGGGAATATGCAGGTTAAAATGGCTTAATACATCTTCATTTCCATCCGGATACCGGAAGCTGACATCTTCAAACGTAATATCGCCCCGAATCGGTTCCCAGTTTTCTTTTTTGGGGTCAAAGCTGGTACCGTACTTTTCAATGACTTCGGGGGTATCCTGAATTTTGGGCTCCAGTTCGAGAAGGTCGGTCACCCGCTCGATATTGGCCTGAATCGAGATAAAATTGGCTACAATTCGGGCCAACTGCTGGATAGGTTCAAAAATATTCAGCGCATAACTGATAAACACCGACAGCGTACCAATATTCAATGCCTGCTGTATATTCAGATAACCACCCTGTACCAGTACAAAACATACTGCCAATGAGCTGAAAAACACAATAATGGGAATATACAGTGCATTGAGCATGGTGGCATGTACAGAAGTCGCACGCATATCCTCAATAATAACAGAAAACTCCCGCAGGTTCTGCTCTTCAATTACCAGTGTTTTGCTGGTGCGTGCTCCGGTAATTCCCTCATTATAAGCGCGGGTAATATCGGAATTGATGCGCCGTACCCGCCGGTTAACCGCCAGAATACGTTTTTGAAAGAACACAGTAATAATCGCAATAAACGGCACAATCGCAATAATCGGAAGTGCCAGCCGCCAGTTGATAAACAGCATGGTAGCCATACTGCCTATGACAAATGAAGCCGCCCAGAAGATATCCACCAGGCTCCACGCAAACATCGAACCAATCTTGTTGGTATCACTCATTGTACGGGCGACAATGGTTCCAACCGGCGTCGTATTGTAATAGGAAAAACTTAAGGTTTGCAGATGGTTGAATACCGCCCTTTTCAGGTCTCTTCCCAGGTACATTTCAACCGTCAAAGCCACACGGCAGAAGATAATCGTACTTAGTGACTGAATGGTCAGAATAATAAAATAGAGAATTGCAAAAGGCCAGATTCCCTCTACTGTTTGGGGAATGATGTAGGTATCAATGGCATAGCCCTGAAAAAGCGGGTATGAAATATCCACCGCCGCATTGACCAGCATCAGCAAAACAATCAACAGGACTTTTTCGCCATAAGGCTTGATAAAAGGTATCATTTTAGCCCAGATTTTGAGAGAAAAGGGCTTCTGCTCTGAATCATAATAGCGTTTGCTCACGAGACAACCTCCTTTCCAGTTCCCTCATTCATCCCTTGGGCCTCACAAATACGGCGGTAAATGCCATCCTGTGCCAGCAGCTGATCGTGTGTTCCCATCTGTACGATCCGCCCTTTGTCCATTACGGCGATACAGTCAGCATTCATCAGGGTTGTGATACGGTGAGCAATCAATATGGTCGTTCCATGAACATGCCGGTTAATGGATTCCCGGATTTTGGCATCCGTCTCCATATCAACGGCTGATAGGGAATCGTCAAAAATCTTAATCGGGGTATCCTGCATCAGCATACGCGCAATAGCAACACGCTGCTTTTGTCCACCGGAAATGGTGACGCCGCGTTCGCCGATCATGGTATCATATCCTTCGGCAAAGGTGAGAATCGTGTCATCAATTGCGGCAAGCCGCGCAGAATGGCGCACAGCTTCCAGATCACGGGTCGCTGCACCGTCTGATATCGTTTCACGGATTGTCTTGGAAAACAGGAACGGTTCCTGCAAGACGATACCAATATGGCCGCGCAGCCAGTCGAGTGAAATATCGCGCACATCCACACCGCCAATGGTAATGGAACCGTTTTCCGGCGGGAGTTCGTACAGGCGATCCAACAGATACATAAGAGTCGATTTTCCGCTGCCTGTAGAACCCAAGATGCCAAAGGTACTTCCAGCAGGAATCGTGATATTGATATCCTGCAGTACTTCCTTTGTTTCATTGTAACGGAATGAAACATCGTGAAATACAATATCCCCATCCATGGGAGGCGTTTGCGCGTTGGGAGTTTCTTTCTCCGGCTCCGCTTCCAAAATTTCCATCAGACGGCCCACAGAAATACGGGTTTTGCTCAGTTCACTCAGAATACGGCCAAAATTTCGAATCGGCCATACCAGCATGGCATTATAGGAAACAAATGCCAGGAACTCGCCATCCGTCAGATTTCCAGCTGCTGCCTGAAAACATCCGGCCACTACGATCACCATTACCTGCAAACAGGAAAAGAAATCGCCAATGCCCCAATACAATCCCATAATCCGGCCTAACCGAACCCACATATTGGTGAATTGATTATTTTTGTTTTCAAAGCGGTCAATTTCAAATCGTTCACGACCAAAAGCACGCACCACCCGTACACCGGTGAAGTTCTCCTGTGCAATAGCGGTGAGTTCTCCCTCTGTTTCGTCAGCCTCCTGAAAACGATGGCCGATTTTGTTGAAGAACAAAGCCGAATACAAAATAACGACCGGCATAAACCCCAGTGCAATCAGTGACAAAGGGACATTCATGGAAAACATAATAGTCAGGGAAGTAATAATCAGGAAAACAGTACGCACCATCTCTAACAACTGGTCAATCAGGAAATTCCGCACCACGTCCACATCACTGGTACAGCGCTGAATGGTATCCCCCGTTTGGTGAGAACTGTGCCACTGATACGGCAGTTTTTGAATATGGCCAAACAGCCGGTCGCGCAGCCGCATCAATACCCCCTCGCAGCCTTTTGCAATTCCCATACGGGATAAAAAATTAAACAATCCCGAAAGCAAGGAAAACAAAAGGGCGAACCCTGCACAAATCAGCAAATTTTGCCGCAGCGCTTCGCGTCCGCCCATAGATTCTATCCAGGACAACAGCACCCCCGGTAACGAAAAGGGTTTATCATCCAGCACAGAATCGACTGTTATGCGGATTACCTGCGGCGTAAGATAATTGGTGATGACAGCAAAAATCACAGAAAGAAAAGCCAAAAGAAAAAAACCTCGGCTGCCACGGGTGAATCCCCAAAGACGTGCAGCCCTGCTTTTGCCAGCAGAATTACTTGCGTTTTTCATAAAACACCTCACAATCTGGTTGCCCTCTAAAATTAGCAGAACCATAAAATCACATGCCGGTTGGGGCGGCATTTTTCACAGCAAGCACGGCCTTGCTACGCAATGTATAGTGTATCATAAAGATATAATAAAGTAAATAGAATAAAAATATTGTTTAATAACCGAATTTTTCAAGTAGAATTTATAGAAATCGTCAAAACTTCCCGTGAAAAGCTTGCTTTTCATGATAATTGGTAGTATCCTATGTGCGTGCCTTTCAAAATCTCATCCCGCAGAAAATATCATCTCGGGCAGAAGGCATGGTCAGTCGCAAACTCCTGACCTAAAAGAATACTACGGAGGAATCGAATATGAACAACCATCTTCCCAGGCAGGAAAGCGCTAAAGTGCGCTTTCTTGTGGAGGCGGCCGTTATTGCTGCTTTATACACTGTACTGACTTATGTCGCTGCGGCCATGAACCTGGCCTATGGCATTTTTCAGTTCCGGTTTTCTGAAGCCCTGACCATTCTGCCGGTGTTTACCCCGGCGGCCATCCCTGGCCTTGCTTTAGGCTGCTTTTTGTCTAACCTGGCAAGCCCGCTCGGTATTGTGGACTGGGTGTTCGGCACGTTGGCTACGGTACTGGCTGCTGTTTTGAGCTATGCACTTCGCAAGGTTCAGATCAAAGGGCTGCCTGTTCTTTCTGCATTGCCCCCTGTGCTTACCAATACGGTAATCGTGGGATTTGAGCTGGCGTGCCTCTCTGACATCGGTTTTGCGTTCCAAAACTTTTCTTGGGCTGCTTATGGCGCCAGTGCACTCTCGGTAGGCGTCGGAGAACTGGTCGTATGTGTAGTGCTTGGTCTGCCTTTGTGTGCGCTTCTGAAAAAAGCCGGTTTTCAGACAAACTGATTTTTCTATTTGGGAAGAGCTGTTAAAATTATGAATTTATAAAGAATGAGAGGATCTGTACATGAGACCCAAATTCGGAGAAAAGCTATCCCACTATGTAAAAGAGCTGCCCCCTGTCCGTTTGATTGTCATCAGTTTCCTGCTTGTCATCACCTTGGGAACTCTTCTTTTATGGCTTCCAGTCTCTTCCCGGAATTTAACCTTCACTCATCCTCTGGATGCTTTATTTATTGCCACTTCGGCCACCTGTGTAACAGGGCTTACACCCTTCGACACCTGGACACACTGGAACTCTTTTGGTCAGGCAGTCATTCTCTGCCTGATTCAAGTGGGCGGCTTAGGTCTGGCTTCTATTACTACCGGCTTTGCCGTGCTTTTGCGCAAAAAGCTGGGGCTTCGTGAACTTTGGCTGGCCAGCGAAAGCGCCAACGGCAATTCGTTGGATGTTCGCCGCCTGTTGGGAATTATCCTGCGCTTTACCTTTGTCTGTGAGAGCATTGGCGCTGTCATTCTGATGCTGCGCCTAATTCCTGAATATGGGATTTATGGCATCTGGGCTTCTATTTTTACTTCTATTTCAGCTTTTTGCAATGCAGGATTTGATATTTTTGGAATTAAAAATCCAAACGTAAGTTTAGTCCCCTATGTCGCAGATCCATTGATATGCCTGACTATCTCCGCTCTCATTATTGTTGGCGGAATTGGGTTTGTGGTAGTCAGTGACGTATATTATAATCAGCTAAAGCCGAGAGTTTTTCGGCAACAGACCAAGAAGCTCTCTTTTCACTCCCAAATTTGCCTCATCTTTACCGGTATATTGATTGTTTTAGGAACTATAATTCTATTTTTCAGCGAGTATGACAGCACCATGAAGGACATGCATTTTCTCACGCGGCTCAATGCATCATTTTTTCAATCTGTCAGCGCACGTACCGCTGGATTTGCTTCCGTGGATATCGCTGCGGAACATGATTTTTCTAAAATTATTACCATTGTTCTGATGTTTATCGGTGCCTGCCCCGGTTCTACTGGCGGCGGTATTAAAGTCACCACGTTGGTGGTACTGTCGTGCACTGTTTTCAGCGTCTTCCGCGGTTATGATGATGCGGTGTTCCTGCACAAACGCATTAACAAAGATGTGGTATACCGCTCTTTGGCAATCATGCTCGCAGCTTTTGTCGCTGTATTGGTTGTAACGGGTGTTATTTTGGGAATCAATGAAGAACTCAGCGGTGTTGACGCGCTGTTTGAAGCAGTTTCCGCTTTTGCAACTGTTGGCCTATCTGCCAGTGTAACACCGATGTTGGATTATGTAAGTAAAACACTTTTGAGTTTCTTGATGTTTTTGGGACGTGTCGGCCCTGTGTCGCTCGCACTTGCCATCAGCATCCGGGGTGGACGCAGAAACGACTCCATCCTTCCAGAAGGTAAATTGATTGTTGGTTAAGAAATGTAAAAAGGTGCGTATCCGAAACGGATACGCACCTTTTGTTTTTAGAGTAGATTTTAAAAAACTTTTTTTGCCGTCTGGGCGAGAATCTCGATTCCGCGCACCAGCTGTTCGTCAGTGGGCGTAGAGAAGTTAATGCGGAAAGCCTGACAGGAAGCGGTATCATCGGTAAGGAATGCGTTGCCCGGTACCACACAGACTTTATTGAGCACAGCTGCTTTACAGAATGCAGGCATATCCACACCATCCGGCAGCGTGCACCACAAGAACAGACCGCCTTCAATGGGGTTCCAGTCAATTCCCAGCGGGCGCAGGTGTTTTTCCATCTGCTCCAGCATAATACCGCTCTTCTTGCGGTAAATATCCTTGAGCCCGGCCAGGTGAGCATCATAGTCATAGCGGGTCATAAACTCATCGCAGATAATCTGGGACAGCATACCGGTGTGCACGTCTTCGCCCTGCTTGCAGACAATCATTTTTTGCAGCACCGGCTTGGGTCCAATGCCATATCCGACACGAATACCGGGGGAAATCACCTTGGAGAAAGTACCGGCATACATCACAATGCCCTCTTCATCCAGGCTCTTAATGGCAGGCACATGCTCTCCAGCAAAACGCAAATCGCCATATGGGTTGTCTTCCAGAATCATCACGCCGTATTTTTGGGCAAGCTCATACATTTGCTTGCGCTTCTCCCAACTCATGGTAATGCCGGAGGGGTTCTGGAAGTTGGGAATGGTATAGATAAACTTAGCGGTTTTTTCTTCCTGCAAAGCCTTTTCCAGCTCCTGCATATCCATGCCGTCCTTTTCCATGGGAACACCGCGAAGGCGGACTTTATAAGAACGGAATGTATTCAGAGAACCGATGAAGCTGGGCTCTTCACAGATGACCACATCGCCTTCGTTGCACAAAGACTTGGTGAGCAAATCCATCACCTGCTGTGCGCCGGAAGTAATCAGGATATCATCAAAATCCCGGCCCACATTGTGGGTCTTTTTCATATAGGCAGCCACCGTCTTCCGCAGGGGGACATAGCCCTCTGTCTGGCCATATTGCAGGGCATCAATGGGACGCTCTGCCATCACCCGCGCAGTAATTTCTGCGATAGCTTCTTTTGGAAAAGCCTCAGGTGCCGGATTGCCCGCAGACAGGGAAATCACCGCAGGATCAGCGGCATATTTAAATATTTCACGAATAGCAGAAGGCTTTAGAGCCTGTACTCTGTCAGAAAACACATATTCCATTCTGAAACGGTCCTTTCATCATAAACTTCAGAAAAACTTTCGTGCTTTTCTCTGGTATAGTGATATCATATCACAAATTATGTGCTTGGGAAAGGAAAAGTGATGAAAAACTTCTATTTTCTGCAAAATACTCATTTCAAAGATTTAGAAAAAGGGAAAGTACAAATTTGTACTTTCCCTTTTCGTTACTGTATGGTAATGATTATGTTTCCGCTAACTGTAATAATACTGCATGTTTCTGTTTTTGAAGAGTCTTCCGGCAAAATAGCATCTCCACTGGAAGTCTGTACAGAAAAATCTTTCCCGCTCAAAAGAGAACCACCTACATCTCCGCTGGTGGTCTGGAGCGCAATATCGGGGGCATCACATTTAGAAAGCGCGATATTTCCACTGGAAGCTTGAAGATTCATCTTTTTCTTTGCAACGGTATTTGTCAATGTGATATCGCCGCTGGTACTGACCAACTGGATGGATTCCGCTGTGCAATCTTCCACTGCAATTCCGCCGCTCGTAGTTTGAATCTCCACGCTATGCCCAACAAATTTTTGCGCAGCAATGTCACCACTGGAAGCCTGTAACTTCAGATATTGAGAAACAGACGCAGCAATCCCCAAATTTCCACTGGCCGTTTTCGCACTAACGGTAGAAAATGCAAACTCTTTTGGAACCGTTACATCTCCGCTGGAAGTGGTAATAGACAGGGTTTCATACTCCTGTTCCGGCAAATAGATGGCAATTCCCGGACTGCTCGAAAACCAGAAAGCACCAATATGTTCATACCACTGGCTGTGCTCATGCCGTTCGATTTTGAGCGTATTATCTTCAACTTTTACCGTATAGTTCAAATTGTCATTTTCACTGCACACGACCTGGCAGTCTTTATTTGGGGAAGGAAGCAGGCAAACATTTTCCCAATCTGCTGCAAGCTCAATATTCTCAAAACTGTCGGCAACCGTATAAACTTTTTCTTCATACTGGGTACTGTTGAATTCCGAAAAATCGAATCCAGCTACAGTGGCCGCAGTAATAGATACAATTCCACCGACCACAATACAGCAAACCGCGATAATACTCCAAATCTTTTTTCTGCTTTTCATTTATTATCACCCTTCCTCAAAAAACAGGATTTTGTCCACAGAATGAATTGCTGGCTTAAATGAACCAACTTCACAGCGAGGATATTGAATGCAAAGAACAGCAAAATGGCAACACCGATTGAAACCAGTCCGGTGCCAAAATAGAAGGCCGCCTGCGTCCCCCCCAGGGTAAACAACGAGATTCCTCCCTGTATAAACCCAGCAAGAGCGCCCATCGCAAACGAAAAATCAATGGCATACAAGGCAAAAATCATAACCCAAATGACCATATAGCACACGGCAAAAAGAATAACAGCGGTGAGCATCAAGGGGACCCAAACTGGAGAGCCCAAAACCAGTAAAACGATTTCCCATACCCGCAGCGGACGAGAGGGCTTTGTTTTTACCCTCACGACTTTTGGCAAAGGCAGATCCATCAAAATCTGTCTCGCAATCTCTTCGGGTGCTCCCATCGCAGATACCGCTTCTTCTTCTGGAATCCCGTCTTCTATCTGGTCATCAATTATTTCGCTATAATATTCCAGCGATTTTTCCATATCATTCTGTGACAACCCCTTTAGCTGTTCCTGCAAAGCTGCCAGAAATGCCTGTTTATTCATCGTCAATCTCCCCCCTGGTAATAAATTGATAGATTTTGAGGATTTCTTTCCATTCCTGTTGAAAGGCTGAAATTCTCTCCAGACCAGCCTGTGTAATATGATAATACTTACGCAGCCTTCCAGAATGTTCTATAGAGTAGACTGTTAGAAGTTCCGCAGATTCCAGCCTTCTTAGAATCGGGTAGAGGGTTGATTCTGAAATCTCTACATAAGGCTTCATATCTTTGATAATCTGATATCCATAGGAATCCTCATTTTTAATAGCAGCCAGCACACATACTTCCAGCAGTCCGCGCTTCAATTGAATATCCACTTAAATACCTCCTTCCGCGTTATATTATACCACACGCAGTATAATGTGTCAAGAGGGGTATAAATAAAAAAAGGCCGCCCAATTTGGGCGGCCAAGAGAACGCTATATTTTACAAATCAACAGGCTTTCCGGTATTGGCTGATTCATAGGCACAGCTGATAATCTTTGCCAACAGTTCTGCCTGATCCAGATTATATTCCGGTACCTCTTTTTCATCTGATTCTACCAGACGGGCAAAGCGGACAATCGGATATTCCGCATCCTGCCACGTCTTTTCAACGGGTGCAAGTTTTTCAAATCCGGGCATCTGGGAAGATTGCAGCAGCACCCGGTAATCTTCGGGGCCATTTCCGGAAACAACGGCCATCCCTTCTGTGCCCACAATTTCCATCATGTTCACACCGGGGCAGGAAACAAAAGAAGTGACGGCTGTACCCATGGCGCCGTTCTCAAATTCCATCACGGTAGTAGAAAGCTCATCGCTTCCGGTTCCATACAGTTCCGCCATTCGGCAGGTAATGGTTTTTGGCTTACCACAGTAATAGGGCAGCATATACAGGCCATGGCATCCCAAATCCAACGTAACGCCGCCGCCAGTTTGGTTTTTGTCAAACCAGTATGCCGGAAGCATATTTTTATCCAATGCAGCCCCGTGAGAACGGCGGAAATAAAGAGAAGTAATCCTTCCAAGCTTTCCTTCCTCAATCAGCAGCTTCAAATAGCGATAAGGTTCCAAAATCTTCGATTCCATAGAAATCACAAACTTTACGCCCGATTCTTCAATAGCCTTACGGATAGCAGCACAATCCTCCATATTCAATGCCATGGACTTATCAGTGAAGATATCTTTACCAGCCTTTGCCGCCGCAATAATCACGTCCCGATGTTTGGTTGTGGGACATTCTACCATCACAGCGTCCACGTCCTCCCGGGCCAACACTTTGGAAAGATCCGGTTCAAACTCTGCGCCAAACTCTTCGGCATATTTCCGGCCCCGAGTCTCGTCCTCATCCCAAACTGCCACAAATTTTCCGGCACCACTTCTCAGTAGTTCTCCGGCAAACCACCCGGTATGGACATGCCATCCACTGAGTAATGCAAATCGTACCATTTTTATACAACTCCTTTGCTGTTATCAGGTGGTTTCATTGTAGTACAGGTAGTATGTACTGTCAATATGAAATAAAAAACGATACTCTCAAAAATAATTCTGTAAAAAACTTGACATTTTTTACTCGTACTGGTAGAGTAAAAGTGTATCAGCCTAAAGGGAAATACCTGATGGTGTATACAAATCTTCTCAAGTTCCGCAGCTCCTGAATCAAAAGGAAACGAGCCATTTTTGGCTCGTCCTGCTGGTAAGGCGGCGTGAAGCACTCCTGCCTTTTTAGGCATTTATGTAGGAGAACTGCGCCGAAAGGCGCATTTTTTGTTTTCGGGCGCTTCGCGGGAAAATATTTTTTGAAAGGAAGCGACCTTTTATGTACGACAAGTATTCCATGAAAGCGGAAGAATTTATCAGTGATGAAGAAATCAAAGCCAGTATTGCCTGGGCAGAAGAAAACAAAAATAATCTGGAGCTGGTAAACCAGATCATTGACAAAAGCGCAGACCACAAGGGCTTGAGCCATCGGGAAGCCATTCTGCTGCTGCTGTGTGAGGACAAGGACGCCATTCAGCGGATTTTTGCACGGGCCGCAGAAATCAAGGACGCCTTTTACGGCAACCGCATTGTGATTTTTGCCCCCCTGTACCTGTCCAACTACTGTGTCAACGGATGTCTCTACTGTCCCTATCATCACAAAAATAAGCACATCGCCCGCCGTAAGCTGACGCAGGAAGAGATTCGCAAAGAGGTTATCGCTTTGCAGGATATGGGCCACAAGCGTCTGGCTCTGGAAACCGGTGAAGACCCGGTAAACTGCCCCATCGAGTATGTGCTGGAAAGTATCAAAACCATTTATTCCATCAAACACAAGAACGGTGCTATCCGCCGCGTCAATGTCAATATTGCGGCCACTACTGTGGAGAATTACCGCAAGCTGAAGGAAGCCGGCATTGGCACCTATATCCTGTTCCAGGAGACCTACAACAAGGAGCAGTATGAGTACCTGCATCCCACAGGCCCCAAGCACAATTACGCGTATCACACCGAGGCTATGGACCGTGCCATGGAAGGCGGCATCGACGATGTGGGCTGCGGCGTGCTCTTTGGCCTGAACCTGTATAAATATGACTTTGTGGGCATCCTCATGCACGCAGAGCATCTGGAAGCCGTTCACGGCGTAGGCCCCCATACCATCAGCGTGCCTCGTTTGCGCAATGCCGATGACGTGGATGTGTCCGATTATGAGAACGCCATCTCTGACGAACTGTTCCAGCGGATTGTGGCTGTGCTTCGTGTTGCTGTGCCCTACACCGGCATTATCATCTCCACCCGTGAATCCCAGCGCACGCGCGAAATGGTGCTGCCCTATGGCGTGTCCCAAATCAGCGGCGGTTCCCGCACTACCGTGGGTGGTTATGCCGAAGACCACAAGGAAGAGAATTCCGCTCAGTTTGAAATCAGCGACCACCGTTCTCTGGATGAAGTGGTGCACTGGCTGCTGGAAAACGGTCATGTGCCCAGCTTCTGTACTGCCTGTTACCGCGAAGGCCGTACCGGCGACCGCTTTATGAGCCTGGTCAAAGCTGGACAGATTCGCAACTGCTGCCACCCCAACGCTCTGATGACTCTGAAGGAGTACGCTGAGGACTACGCAAGCCCTGAAACTCAAAAACTGGCGCTGGAAGTAATCGAAAAAGAAGCGGAAACCATTCCCAACGAGAAAGTCCGGGAAAAGGTCTTTGAGCACCTGCACGACATGGATGGCGGAATGCGCGACTTCCGGTTCTGATTTTTCTTGACAAATGATGTCGAACTCTATATAGTAGTATAGGAAAAAACAAGGGGTGCTGTCAGACGGCTGAGAGGACTTGCTCCAACCCATGAACCTGATCCGGGTAATGCCGGCGTAGGAATCAAAATCACAAAAGTGGTGCCGTCGGCTGATTGTTTCCAATCGGTCGGCGGCTTTTGTATTAGCAGCCTTTGTTTTTGAAAAATTTTCAGGAAAGAGAAGGACTGTGTTTATGAACAACAAAACCAGAAAACTGACCGAAACTGCCTTGCTCATCGCCATGGCTACCGTGCTGAGCCTGATTCAGTTCCCCGGACCGTGGGTCAACGGCGGTTCCATTACCCTGTGCAGCATGCTGCCCATCTGCATCATCGGCTATCGCTACGGCGTGCGCTGGGGCATTCTTGGCGGCTTTGTCCATGGACTGCTTCAGCTGCTGCTGGGTGTGAATGCCCTGAAAGGCATTTCGCTGGAAACGCTGGTGCTTTCCGTGATTCTGGACTATCTGCTGGCCTTTGCCGTGCTGGGCTTCTCCGGCCTGTTCCGGAACAAGATCAAGAATGCCTCTCTGGCCTTCGCAGCCGGTTCCACGGTGGGGATTGTCCTGCGGTTTGTGTGCCATTTTATTTCCGGCGCTTTTGTGTGGGACACCATTCTGGCCGATACCGGCTTGAACTGGGCGGGTATTCTGTACTCTCTGAATTATAACGGTTCCTATATGGGACCGGAGCTGGTGATCACACTGGCAGCAGGCGTTATTTTCTGCCGGGTATTCGATTTCACCAAGCCCAATCCTATTCGCCGCAACTCTTCACATTGATTTCTAAAAAATGCCCCTGTATGTTTTGATATACAGGGGCATTTTGTTATGATTCAAACCTATCACATAATCAACCAGGAATCTCTCCCACACCGCTAAGCACCAATCTGGGACGATATGGAAAATCTCCAATCATTTCGCGGGTTGTTACACCAGAAAGAACCAAAGCCGTATCCAGGCCCGTTTCAATTCCGGCTACAATATCCGTATCCATCCGATCGCCAATAATCGCGGTTTCCTCAGAATGGACTCCCAACAATTTCAGGCCGGTACGCATCATTAGCGGATTGGGCTTTCCGACAAAATACGCACTTTTTCCGGTTGCCAGTTCAATCGGGGCTACCAGCGCACGGCAGGCAGGCACAATCCCATCTTCCATGGGGCCTGTCAAATCAGTATTGGTTCCAATCAGTTTCGCACCGCGATTGACAAACCGAACCGATTTGACAATACTGTCGTAGTTATAGTTATCTGCTTCGCCAATAATCACATAGTCAGGGTTCATTTCATTCACTGTAATCCCGGCATCATACAATGCATTGAGCAAACCATGCTCTCCTACTGCATAGGCTGTTGCTTCAGGATACTGTGATGCGATAAAATTCGCAGTAGCCAATGCGCTGGTATAAAAATGGCTTTCATCCACTTCCAGTCCCATCCATGCCAGCTTTTTCTGGAGTTCTTTAGGGGTATGGCGGCTGGAGTTGGTCAAAAACAGAAACTCTTTTCCCTCTCGATATAACCAGTCAACAAACTCCTTAACACCCGGCAGCAGCCGGTTTCCGTGATAGATTACGCCATCCAT
>DVIY01000261.1 GCA_018710915.1 Candidatus Gallacutalibacter pullistercoris | reverse complement strand
AGGTTCCTGCAGAAAAGCTGCAGACAAACAGGATGCATAATTTCAAAGCGTTCTGAGGGCAGCTCGTAATGCTGTGAAAGGAGGTTCGTTTTTTGACGGATATTCGTAAACATCAAATGACAGCAACCGATAAAAAACAAAAAATATTTGCATTTTCGATCGTAGTATCGATCTTTCTTCCGTTTTATATTACGGGACTGGCAGTTGCAGCCGGCGCAGTTTATGTGCTGTCCAGCCGTCAGCGCCGTGCTTTCGCACTGGCAGAGCCGTACAGCCGCCTGATTGTGACATGCATATTTTCCTGGTCATTGGTTTCTCTGCTATATCAGAACTTTTATGGCGCAGGGGTTTCCATACTGCTTGCGGCAGCATTGATGACTGCTTTTTATATGCGTTCTTTCATGACGCAACGCCTGTTTAATACATTGATGGATGTTGCCTGTTTGTGCAGCATTTCCACCACGATTGTGGCCTTTTTCCAGTTCCTCTATCTAAATGGGATGGGATTGGAACCGCGTGTGGAATCTGTCTGTTTCAACCCCAACTATTATGGAATGTTGATGGAATTCATGGCACTGGTAGCGCTGTACCGCGCTTTTGGCAATGCAAAATTCCGCCGTTTTTACGTTGTGGTTATTGTTAGTTCTTTGCTGGGCATTTATTTCTGCGGAAGCATCTCGGCAGCAGCTGTGGTATGTGCAGGCGTTTTGCTCTTCTTCCTGCTTCGTGGCCGTTATAAGTATTTTTGGGTATTTGCTTCTGTGGGCGCACTTGCTGCAATTGCGGCGCTGACAGTATTGCCGGTTATTTTCCCTCGTGCTTCCGATGCCGACCACTCTATGGATCAGCGCCTTTCTATTTGGGGGACTGCTTTGCAGGGCATCCAGATGCATCCCCTGTTCGGGCAGGGGCCGATGACGTATGAATCGATCTATGCACAGTTCAGCGGTTATGCTACGCACCATGCGCATAACCTGGTAATCGACACCATTCTGAATTATGGAATTGCCGGCACCTCGATGATTGCTTTCTACGCATTTTATCAGCTTCGCACACTGCTTTTGCGCGTTCGTCATGGCATCAGCTCTTCGGCTGGCGTTTTGCTGGCGGTGCTGGCCTTTATGACCTTTATTCATGGAATGACCGACGTTACCATTTTGTGGCTGCAAACGGGAATGTTTTTCCTGGTGGTTTATTCCTCCATCGGAATTCGTACCGAAACGGTCATGCCGGTGGTTCCCGAAACTTCCGGGGCGCTTGTCCCTCAGCACCAGCACAACAGTTGATTTTACTAAAAGGCGCTGCAAGCCGCTCTGGTTTGCAGCGCCTTTTGTTTTTGCAGCAAATTGGCAGCCAAAAATGATTATTGCCGCAGCCAAAGTTCGTGGATCATCCGCCGCATGTCTTCTTCGTTCTGAACCTCTTCCGCGTGTTCTTCAATACCGGCGCGAATATCATTCGGAAGATTTTGTTGGTCATCGTCATATAATGCAACAACAGGAACAAAAAAACCTGCTCCCGGGCTAAAGGGATAATTATACAGCAAAATCCGTCACCTCCTCAAAATACGGCCGCGTTTTAGGCCGCAGAGCTATCTTTCCAGAAAAACAACGTGATATGTGCGCCAAAAAACGGAAAGCTCTGTACGTGGAGCTGGTTGCGCATGCCAGCTGAGATATGCTATACTAGTACTGTTGCAAGAAAAATCCGCCGGAAGAATCGATTTTCCGGCATTTTCATGCGCCTATACGGCTGCACAGAAACTTTTTTATTTTTTTTTGAAATTCCTGCAATAAAAGGCATCGCTCATGCATTATACAGATGAAAGGATAAAAAACATGTTTTTCTTGAGCTTGACGTCAACCCTGGGAAATACAAAACAAGGCGGTCCCTCAGCCGCAGAGCTGCGGGAGCTGATCCGGCGAATCGGTTTGGGCGAGGAGGAAGCACTGGCTTCTCTATATGAACAGACTAAGAGCGCTGTGTATGGTTTTGCCCTTTCAATACTGAAAAATCGTGCCGATGCGGAAGAAATCATGCAGGATACGTTTTTGGCTGTTGATGCCAATGCGGACCGATACCAGCCTGTAGGAAGCCCCATGGCCTGGATTCTGACGATTGCCAGAAACCTGTCTTATGGAAGGCTGCGCAGGGCAAAATGGGAGGCCGCAGAAGAGGACATTCCCGAGGAAGCGGAGGACACCACAGGGCTTTCGGAGCAAACGGAAAACAGGATGATACTACAGACAGCTTTACAGGTACTGGGAGATGATGAGCGGCAAATCGTAATGCTCCATGCAGTCTCTGGTTTAAAGCACCGGGAGATCGCCCAGTTATTGGGGCTCAGCCTGTCGGGGACACTGTCGAAATATCACCGGGCCCTTGCGAAGCTTCAAAAGCAGATTGGAGGAATGAAACATGGCTGACAGCAAAAGAAAGCTGGAACAACAGCTTGCACAGGCAGTCCGCGAAGAGACGCCTGATCTCCTGCCGCAGATTCTTTCCGCAAGACAATTGCAGAAAGGACGGATAATCGATATGACACAGGAGCTTCAGAAACAAAAACAAAAGAAAAACCATGTACGCAATTGGGCAATTGCCGCAGCAGCAGCACTGGTGCTGGCAGTAGGCGGCTTTGCCGGGTATCAATATCAGTTTGCGGTGGATACCGCTGTCAGCATTGATGTCAACCCCAGCATCCGGCTGGAAGTCAACCGCCAGGAGAAGATTCTCTCTGCCAATGCACTCAATGATGACGCCGAGAAGATTCTCGATGGCATGGAGCTTAACGGGACGAACCTGAAAACAGCAGTCAACGCTATTATCGGTTCGATGGTGCAGAATGGTTACCTTACGAATGATTCCAACTCCATCCTGTTGACGGTGGATAACGACGATGCAGCAAAGCGTGAAGCACTGCAAAAAGAACTGATGGCAGATGTAAATGCCAGCTTGGAATCCCTTTCGATGACCGGCACTGTTTTTAGCCAGTCGCTCTCTACCAATGACCAGATCCTGGCGCTGGCAAAGCAGTACAACATCTCTGAAGGCAAGGCCGCCTGGATTCAGGCATTGGTTACTGCTGACAGCACCCTTTCTGCCGATACGCTGGCAGAGCTTTCCATCAATGATCTTGCTTTGCTGGCAGAGGGACGGGGCCTGAAAAACGAAGTCATGGGCACCGCAGACGAAAGCGGTTATATTGGCGCCGAAAAGGCGGAAGCTATCGCCATTGAAAAAGCCGGCGGCGGCACCCTAACCTCTATTGAACTGGATCTGGAAGACGGTGTGATGGTTTATGAAGGCGAGCTGGTAAAAGATGGCGTGGAATATGAATTTGATATCAACGCGCAGACCGGTGAAATCATCAAGTGGGAAGCAGAAAAGGCTGAGCAGGATAAAACTCCTTCCAGCAGCGACATCGGCCTCGAAAAGGCAAAGAGCCTGGTGCTGCAGAAGATTCCCGGCGCAACCATTACCGAAATCAAGCTGGATGTTGATGATGGCGTGCGCAAGTATGAAGGCGAAGCAATTTTGAATTCTGTAGAATATGAATTTGAGATCAAGGCTTCTGACGGGACCTTCCTCAAATGGGAAGAAGAAAAGAAGCAGAGTTCTGCTGCTAATACCAACACCAATAATAACAATAGCAACAATAACAACACCACTGCACAGCCCACTACGAAACCCACTACGAAACCCACCGCAAAGCCCACCACCAAACCCTCTTCTATCACCATGGATGATGCTCGTAACCTGGTTCTGAACAAAGTCTCCGGAGCAACCATCACCCAGCTGGAAGTAGATTATGAGGATGGCCGCAAAGTGTATGAAGGCGAAGCTTATAAGGGTAATATCGAGTATGAATTTGAAATTGATGCTTCTACCGGTAAATTTATCAAGTGGGAACAGGATGTTATGGATGACGACGACCGCGACGATAAGCCCGCTGATTCTTCAGGGTTGATTACAGAAGCAAAAGCCCGTGAAGTGGTTTTGAATAAGCTGCCGGGCGGTACCATTGTCTCTATTGAACTGGATGAAGATGACGGTATTTACACCTATGAAGGAGAAGTCAGAAAAGATGGCGTTGAGTATGAATTTACGGTAAATGCCAAAACGGGCTCCATTATTGAATGGGAACGTGATGATTAATCTGAAGTAAAAAAACACTTCCAAAACCGGGTCTGTGATAAGCAGGCCCGGTTTTTTTCGTGAAAGGAATATCTTGAACCTCAAAATAAGTTTTGCTTTTTACGATAAAATACGGTATAATGTGGGATAAAGGAATGGTTTGCTGCGATTGCTCTGC
>DVIY01000260.1 GCA_018710915.1 Candidatus Gallacutalibacter pullistercoris | reverse complement strand
GGGAATATGGGTTTGCGAAGAGGATGGAATTACGCTGGATTTTGATAAAAATACAGCAGAACTGGAATACGAAGGAAATGTAGTGACTACGGAGTTAGCGATTGGATATGGAGGAACGGTCGATCTTCTCTATAATAATTCCGATGCTTTTTCCACCCTGTTTATGGGAGATTATGTTTATGTAAAGGAGAAGGAAGTCTTTTACATCTATCCTGATTTTAGGATACTGCATGGAGAAGAGAAAAAATATTATGATATGGATGAAATTCCTTTGCTGTTTGTAAAAGTAAAACAGGAGAAATCCTGATTTTCTTTATTTTCCTTTTTGCTTTTTCAATTTTCTTGCAAAGGCGCTGTAGTTTCTCACTTCTATGTGCCGTTGTGCCAATCTTCGGCTTTTCTGCTGCTTTTTTCGTTTGCATTTCCCCCGGAACATGCTATAATAGAAAGGTATATCCGGGTTTCGGCCTTATGAAAGGCCGCCCCTGTAAATCAACTTGGAGGGAACATCCATGGACAAAAAGACGTTTTACATCACCACACCCATCTATTACCCGTCCGGCAACCCCCACATCGGGCACAGCTACTGCACCGTTGCCAGCGACGCCATCGCCCGTTATAAGCGAATGCAGGGGTGCGACGTCATGTTCCTCACCGGCACCGATGAGCACGGCCTGAAAATTGAGCAGAAGGCTGAGGCTCAGGGTATCTCCCCCAAAGAGTATGTGGATCATATCGTTTCCATTTTCCAGAACCTGTGGAAACTTTTGAATATCAGCAATGACCGTTTTATCCGCACCACCGATGACTATCACATCAAGGGCGTGCAGAAGATTTTCAAAGAGCTGTACGACCGCGGGGAGATCTATAAGGGCAAGTATGAGGGCTGGTATTGCACCGACTGTGAAGCTTTCTGGACTGAGACCCAGCTGCAGGACGGCAAATGCCCCGACTGCGGCCGCGACGTCAAATGGGCTGAGGAAGAGGCTTATTTCTTCCGTCTTTCAAAATACGGCGACCGCATTTTGAAGCTCTATGAGGAACATCCCGAATTCATCCAGCCGGAAAGCCGCAAAAACGAGATGATCAACTTTATCAAGCAGGGTCTGGGCGACCTGTGCGTTTCCCGCACCAGTTTTACCTGGGGCGTACCGGTGGACTTTGACCCCAAGCATGTGGTGTATGTGTGGGTGGACGCGCTGCCCAACTATATCACCGCTCTGGGCTATGGCAGCGACGACCTGTCCGATTACAACAAGTACTGGCCGGCTGACGTCCACTTTGTGGGCAAGGAGATTGTCCGGTTCCACACCATCATCTGGCCCGCCATCCTCATGGCGCTGGATCTGCCCCTGCCCAAGCAGGTATACGGCCACGGCTGGCTCCTGTTCGGCGACGGCACCAAGATGAGCAAGTCCAAGGGCAACGTGGTGGACCCCTATATCCTCTGCGAGCGCTACGGCGTGGACGCTATCCGGTACTTCCTGCTCCGGGAAATCCCCTTCGGCAGTGACGGCCTGTTCACCAACGAGGCTCTGATTGCCCGCATCAACTCCGATTTGGCCAACGACTTGGGCAACCTGCTGTCCCGTACCACTGCCATGGTGCAGAAGTACTTCGGCGGCGTGATTCCCGCAGAAAAGGAATCTGACCCGCTGGACAACGAGCTGATTGAAATGGCTTCCACCCTGCGTGACCGCTGTGATGCGGCTATCGACAAATACCAGTTCTCCAACGCGCTGGCAGAGATTTGGAAGCTGATTGCCCGCAGCAACAAATATATCGATGAGACCATGCCCTGGGCGCTGGGTAAGGACGAGACCAAGAAAGCCCGCCTGGCAGCCGTCATGTACAACCTGTGCGAGAGCCTGCGTATTGTCTCCATCCTGCTGGCTCCCTTTATGCCCCAGACCACGCCCCGCATTCAGGAGCAGCTGGGCGTTTCTGGCGATGCCGTTTCCTATGAGAGCGCTGGTAAGTGGGGCGTACTCCCCGAGGGTACGGAGATTCACAAGGGCGAGACCCTGTTCCCCCGCATCGATGTGAACAAGGAAATCGAAGAGCTGAACAAACTGATTCCCAACCCCATGGAGAAGAAGGAAGAGCCCAAGGCAGAAAAGGCCGAGAAAGCTGAGAAGAAGGACGCCCCCGAGGGTATTGCCATGATCGGCATTGAGGACTTTGCCAAGGTAGAGCTGCGGGTGGCAGAAGTACTGACCTGCGAGCCGGTCAAGCGCGCCAAGAAGCTGCTGAAGCTGACTCTGAACGACGGCGAAGGCGAGCGCATTGTTGCCAGCGGCATTGCACAGTGGTACAAGCCGGAAGACCTGACCGGACACCATATTGTGCTGGTGGCAAACCTGAAGCCCGCCAAGCTGTGCGGCGTGGAGAGCCAGGGCATGATTCTGGCAGCAGATACGCCCGACGGCGTCAAGGTGCTGTTTGTGGACGAAATCCCTGCCGGTTCTCCCATCCACTAAAAATAAAAACTGCCGCTCGGGGAAACCTGAGCGGCGTTTTCCATAAAAGGAGTTGTATAATCGTGTATCCTCACCACGAACGGGCTATTGAGAGCCTGAAAGAATATTTTTCCAAACAATCGGGAGTGATAGCGGTAATTTTCGGTGGTTCCGTTGCCAAAGGGTTGGAGCGCCCGGACTCCGATATCGACGCTATGATTGTGGTTACAGATGAACGCTACGAAGAACTGAGAAATCAAAATCTTCTTTCGCAAGTCATTTTTGGCTATTGCGATTATGAAGGCGGCTATTTCGATGTGAAATACATGACCAAGGGCTATCTGGCTGCTGCTGCAGATCATGGAAGTGAACCTACTCGGAATTCTTTCGTAAAAAGCCGCTGCCTGATGACCACCGACCCGGAAATCCCGGAGCTGGTGGAGCGGATTCAAACCTTTCAAAAACAGGAAAAGGCCGATAAACAGCTTTCATTTTATGCCGCACTCAGCCTGAACACGGGGTATTTTTGGCACTTCATCCAAGAAGATCCCCTTCTCAAAGCCCGGACTGTCAGTGATATCGCATTTTTTACGCTGCGCCTTTTGCTGGAAGATCGGGAAATCTTCTTTCCCTGTGCCAAAAGCCTGATAAAAACTGTCGAACGTCTTTCTGATAAGCCTGCGGGTGTACTGGAAAATTGCCGTGCTTTTCTGGAAAATCCCTGTGACGATACGCTGCACGCCTTTGTAAACCCGGTGCTCGCTTTTATCGAGTTTCGTCCGCCAGAAAATTACGATCTCGTACTTTCCCGTTATACCGAAGACAATGAGCAGTGGTGGTATCAATCCCGTCCGCTGATTGCCGAGTGGTAAAAAATAAAATTCGGAGCAGTTCACTCCGGTTTTGTTATCAAATAATATTTTATGAAGGAGGATTGCTCTTTGGAATCTCTGATTTTCGATACGCATGCACATTATAACGCCCATGGCTTTGACAAAGATCGGGAAGAACTGCTGGCCCAGCTGCCTCAGAAAGGCATCTGCGCTGTTATTAACGCTGGAACCACGCTGGAAGACAGCGCAGAATGCATCCAGCTGGCAGAACGGTATGACTATTGCTATGCTGCTGCCGGAATCCACCCGGAAGATGCACTGGTTCGCCCGGAAAACTGGCTGGAACAGCTGGAAGCCTTGCTGAAACGCCCGAAAGTAGTGGCTGTTGGCGAAATCGGCCTTGATTATCATTATGAGGATGATTGTCCTCGAGACATTCAGAAGCAGGTTTTTGAAGAGCAGCTCAAGCTGGCAAAAAAACTGGATCTTCCGGTAATCGTCCATGACCGGGAAGCACATGGCGACGTCATGGAACTGCTGCGCAAATACCGCCCCCGCGGGGTGATGCATTGTTTTTCCGGCAGCGCCGAAATGGCAAAAGAAGTGGTGGCGCTGGGCATGTATATCGGCCTGGGCGGGGTTGTCACCTTTAAAAATGCCCGGCACCCACTGGAAGCTGCTGCGGTGATTCCGCCTGACCGCCTTCTGAATGAAACCGATGCCCCGTACATGGCTCCGGTCCCCTATCGGGGAAAACGGTGCGACTCTACCATGATTCCCTATTCTGCGGCAAAGATTGGGGAAATCTGGGGTGTTTCTGCCGCAGAAGTGCTGGCTCATGGAAAAGAAAACGCCTGTACACTTTTTGGCATTTCACTTTAAAGCAACGGAGGGAAGAACATGACCATTACTTATGAATACCATTCCAATCTATATGTAAACCTGACAAACCGCTGCCCCAACCGATGCGAATTCTGCGTGCGCACTCACAGTGCAGGAAGTATTTATGCAGAAGACCTCTGGCTGGAGAAAGAACCCACAAAACAAGAAATTCTGGAAGACATTAAAAAGCGGGATTTGAGCCAGTACCGCCAACTGGTTTTCTGCGGATACGGCGAGCCTACCTGCCGTCTGGATGATATTCTCTGGCTGTGTGACGAAGTGAGGAACTTCAGCCCCATTGACATCCGGCTGAACACCAACGGCCTTGCCGATTTGATCAATGGCCGTCACACGGCGCGGGAGCTGGATGGCCGGTTAGACGTAGTTTCTATCAGCCTGAATGCCTGCAACGCGGAAAAATATGACGCATTGTGCCACTCTGATTTTGGCCTGGATGCCTTTCCAGCTATCCTTCATTTTACCGCTGAAGCAGGCTTGTATGTTCCAAAGGTATATATGACGGTCGTAGACACGATGCCGCAGGAAGAAATTGAAGAATGTCGGCATATCTGTGAAACCTTGGGCGCAATTTTCCGCGTTCGCAAGTATATTCCGAACTAACAAAAAAAGGATGTTGTTCACAGTGAACAACATCCTTTTTTTACTGTCTGTCTTTTGAAAGAAAACATCCTACTATGATACTTTTAGACGATGTTTGCAAAGATAGCACAACAATAGAGCATGTTCATTAATTATGGTTAAAAAATAATATGTTCTGTATTGAAAAAAGTAGGTGCGTC